>DWXI01000149.1 GCA_019119265.1 Candidatus Mediterraneibacter intestinigallinarum
GAAGGAATCAACCGTGCGGTTATGAGAGAAGCGGTGACAGTTCAGATGACATGGGTAGGAGCTCCGACGATTTACTACGGAGACGAAGTGGGCTTGTGTGGGTTTACAGATCCGGACAATAGAAGAACCTATCCGTGGGGTAAAGAAGATCGGGAGCTGTTTGAGTTTCACAAAGAGATGATAAGGATACACAAAGAAGAAAGACCCCTCAGAAAGGGGTCGATCAAGCTGCTTCTGGCGGATTATAACATATTAGCGTATGCGAGATTCCAGGAAGATGAACAGATTGTGGTGGTTCTCAATAACAGTAAGGAATTAAAACAGGTGACGATTCCGGTCTGGCTTTCAGGAGTGCACAAAGAGGGAAGGATGAAACGGCTGATCTACTCTTATGAGGAAGGATATACTACGGCTTATGACGAGTATATTGTAGAAAACGGAGAGATCGTTCTCAATATGGGAAGACATTCGGCTGTAGTGCTGAAACCGGTGAGACCGGCCTGGTTCTAAATTGTTTGTAATAAAGTCGAAAGTATCAATATTGCAGATGCTTTCGGCTTTTTTTTGTGCGATAAGCCCGGAAAGGCACTGCCGTGTTTGCACGAACAGACATTTATGGACTGGTCAAAAACAGAATAACTGGCTGTTTTGAAATAACCAGATGCATGCTATCATTGACCGAGATGAAAACAAAGAAAGCAGGAATGAAAATATGACAAAGAAAATAGCAGTGATCAACGATCTGTCAGGATTCGGTAAGTGCTCGCTCACTGCGGCTATCTCCGTGATCGCCGTTATGGGAGTTCAGCCCTGTCCGCTGCCGACAGCAGTCTTAAGCGCGCAGACCGGATACCCAAGCTATTACTGTGATGACTATACAGACAGGATGGAGCTTATCTACAGAGAGTGGGAAAAGATGCAGGTGCACTTTGACGGAATTTATACGGGCTTTTTGTCCGGAGAGCATCAGATCGAAAAAGTACTTGAATTTCTGGATATATTTCTTAAGAAAGATACCTTTCTTCTGGTGGACCCTGTGATGGGAGATAACGGAGTGCGTTATCCGTTCTTTACGACGGAAATAGTGTCCGCAATGAAAGAGCTCACTTCCCGAGCAGATATTATTACCCCTAATCTTACAGAGCTGTGCCTGCTGACGGGAACAGATTACCGGATGATAAAAGAGATGACAGAAGAAAGACATCTGGTGACAGTGGCGGAGCAGATGGCCAGAAACCTGATGACGGGCGGTACACGGGAGGTGATAGTGACAGGAATCCGTTTTCGAGATGAGAAGAACGGGCAGGAGATGATGGGAAACCTTGCAGTGATAAAAGAAGAAGCGTCATTTTCTGCTTTCCCATTTATTGGAGAAAGCTTTTCGGGAACCGGAGACTTATTCGCCTCTGTGATTGCAGGAGGTAGAGCCAGAGGAGATGCGCTTTCGGAATCCATGGAACTTGCAGGAAACATGATTGAGAGATCCATAGGAGATTCTGTCAGGGCCGGAGTGCCTCGCAATGACGGTGTTGACTATGAAAAATACCTGTGGATGCTTGGAGAGAAGAACCGGGAGGACGAGAGCAGATGATGCAACAGAGAGGAGAACCGGGAATGCACGGTAAAACAATACGGATCGTTACAACAGGAATATTCGCAGCAATGATTACGGTGATGACTGCTTACATCTGTCATATACCATATGGAGCGAATGGCGGTTATATCCATTTCGGAGATACGATGATTTATCTGGCAGCGGTGTTCCTTCCGCGGCCTTATGCACTTGCGGCAGCGGCCATAGGAGGCGGAATAGCGGATCTTCTGACTGCACCTATGTGGATGCCGGCGACAGTTATCATTAAAATGCTGATTGTCCTGCCCTTTTCCGAGAAAAATAACAGGCTGCTGAGTACGCGGAATATCATGGCGCCGATCCTTTCCGGAGTTGTATCGGCAGCAGGATATTATGCGGCAGAAGGGGTGATTTTCGGTTCTTTTGCTACGCCGGCAGCATCGCTTGCGGGAAGTCTGATACAGTCAGGTGGAAGTGCGGCGTTGTTTTACATCGCTGCGGTAATTCTGGAACGCTCACATGTGAATATGCAAGTCCGGCGTCTGCTGGGATTTGAGAAAGCTTAGGAGGATAAAAATGGCTGATATTCTATACACTTACAAAAATAATGTTTATGTAAATCTTACCAATAAATGTGACTGTGCGTGCACCTTCTGCATACGCAGTCATCAGGACGGCGTGGGAGAGTCAGAAACTCTCTGGCACAAGAAAGATCCCGGGCTGGAGGAAGTGCTTTCAGCATTTGATGCATTCGATTTTAACGGATACGATGAATTGATCTACTGTGGTTATGGGGAGCCGACATGCGCCCTGGATATACTGACAGAGTCAGCCAGGTATGCGAAAGAAAAATACGGGATCAGAATCCGCGTGAATACAAACGGACTGGCAAATCTTTATTATGGCAGAGACGTGATACCGGATCTTGCGGAAGTGGTTGATTGCGTATCCATCAGCCTGAACGCGCCTACGGCAGAAGAATATACAGCTGTTACAAGACCTCGATTTGAGAATGCTTTCGAGGGAATGCTGGAATTTGCTTCGGAGTGTGCAAAAAAAATCAAACAGGTCCGGTTCACGGTCGTGGATGTTCTTTCGGAGAAAGACATCGAAGCGAGCCGCAGACTGGCTGATTCAATGGGAATCGGGCTCAGAGTGCGGCATTTCGCGTGAGACAAATTTTTTTCGATATTCCTTTGGAGTACATTCAGTAGCAGCGTGAAATACTTTGCCAAAGTAACTGCTGTTGTTAAATCCTACTAGAAGCGCGATTTCAGTAATAGGTCTGTTAGTGCTTGCAAGCAGATCCTCCGCGATGCGTATACGGTACTGCATCAGATACTCAACCGGGCTCATGCCGATATTACGCATAAAATAGCGGTAGCAGACCCGTTCGCTTACATTTACAGAGTCCGCGATATCCTTAACACTTATTTTATCCTGATAGTGACTTTGGATATAGGAAATCATAGATTTTATACGTTCAGATTCTACGCTGGATTGAATGATTTTTTGATTGATGATCGGTTGTATTTCTTTGAGGAGAAGCAGCCACATTGAAGAAAGGATATCGCGTACTTGAAATTCATAACCGTAGGATTCGTTTTCGGCAATTTTATAAGACAGAAGCAGTTTTTCAAGGATTATAGCTTGCTGCGGTGATTCAGGAGAAAATACATAGTATTCAAGGTTTTTACAATTGATGACAGGGGCAATATATTTTTGCTCAAAAATGCTGTTATAGAAACCACTGAGAAAAAGAGGCTTAAAAGTTTGAGCATATAAAATAGACCCGGGGCATTTGTCACGGGGTTTTAGCAAATGCAGGACATTGGAATTCATAAAACCGCCTTGTCCTTCTTTTAAAGTTATAACTTTATCTTTTACATGATATTCTACAATTCCTTTTTCTATATAAATAAATTCCAATTCATCATGCCAGTGCCACGGAATGTGACCGTTCGGATAAGTATCCATTTCAACGTGACAACAGATATATGGGAATTCAGGGGTCATATGTATGATTTTTTCCTCTAAATTTTCGTTTAATTGAATTTGTGAAAGAATCATTTTCCGAATACTCCTTGTTAATGAATTATATGGCAGAATAATTATAATATATGGCGATATAATTGTATAATTATAACAATTATATCATTATAATTAGATTATGTAAATGAAAAACGACGAAAATAGAAAAGGGAAAGGAGAAGAAAATGGGAATTATTTTAAAAAGATTTGTAAAGGATATTCAACAGGGAAAGATTGTATGCGGCGTATGCGTATCCCTTAACGACCCGGCAGTCAGTGAACTGGTTGGCATGGCCGGATATGATTTTGTATGGATTGAGGGTGAACATGGCGCCATGGGGCGGGCCGAAATGCAGAATCTTATGATTGGCGCTCACGCAGGCGGGGCTGCCGCTATGATACGTGTACCATACCTAGATGCAGCATTGGTACGCCCTGTGCTGGATATGGGGCCGGATATCATCGGATTTCCCTTTATTAATTCAAAAGAGGATGCAGAAAAAGCGGTTTCTATATGTACATATCCGCCGGAAGGCGTAAGAGGATGGAATCCGCAACGGGCCGGTCATTATGGTCAGATGGGGCAGTCGGCATATGTGGATGTGGCTCAAGAGGAAACTCTTAAGATGATGATTATAGAACAGGAAGAAGGGTTTCATAATATCGAGGAAATCGTCCAGGTAGAAGGCGTAGATATTATTGTGCTTGGACCAGGTGATCTTTCTGTGGAAATGGGATTGAAAGGGATTCAGACGGATCAACGGATAAAAGATATGATGAATTATGCAGCAGATGTTTGTACAAAATATCACAAGCCATTTCTTGTATGGCCGTCAATGGCTGAAGAAAGTTTAAAAGAATGGGCGGACAAAGGGGCATCGCTTTTCGGATTTCCGCAGGATTCATTTTTTATCTCACAGGCGATTATGAAGTTATGGCCTGAATATGAAAAGGCAATTCCGGAAGAAAAAAGGAGCACGAGGAACAGGAGGAAATATTAGAGATGAAACTGCAACTGAAAATAGCTGATAAAAGATTTTATGAATTGATAAATTCCGAGGAAGAGATTGTTAAGATCGTTTCTGATATGCATCTGACGGAAGGCGCCTTGTGGGACTATAAAAATGATAGATTGATATTTAACGATATACCTGTATCAAATACAATGTGCTGGGATGAAAAAAAAGGAACACAAATTCTTTTTCATAACGGAAAGAAAGCAAATGGTCAATGCTTTGATCCGGAGGGAAATCTCATTGTGTGCGAACATGCGACAAGTATGTTAAGCCGATGTTCCGTAGAGGGAAAGAATTATGAGATCCTATCTAAAGAATGCGAAGGTATTGAATTAAACAGTCCGAATGATGTGGTGTGCAGAAGTGATGGGATAATATATTTTACGGATCCTGATTATGGAAGACAGGATGCGCCGGCAGGGGTGTATCGTCCGATACCATCTGCAAAGCGTCCAGTATATATATATTATCCTGACACAGGGAGGACAATAGAAGGAGCGGATATTTTTAAAAATCCAAATGGACTCTGTTTTTCGCCCGATGAAAAAATATTGTATGTTAATGATTCTCCCACATACAGAATATGGGCATTTGACGTGCAACCAGACGGAAAACTGAAAAATGTACGCAAATTTGCGGATGTGAATA
>DWXI01000150.1 GCA_019119265.1 Candidatus Mediterraneibacter intestinigallinarum
CCATCCGGAATCTGATCCGTGCTGTCCTGATACTGCCCCAGCAAAGAATCCTCCCATAAAAAAATCTGAATGCTCTCAGGTTTTACATCAAACATCAATTCCATTTTCATTGGTTCTGAAAGCTTCGTTACTTCTGTCGGATTTGTCTGCAGGATGTGCGGCGCATCTGTAGTAATGGTATTACTTTCCCCGTTCTCCTCGTAAGTCCATGCATAGCTGAACGCCTCCGGTATCATAACCGTCACCGCTGCCAGATCATCCGTATAGCATACGTTCAGTTCGGGACGTTGGGAAGGATCTTTCTCTACAAAAAATTCGTCCAGAAAGTGACTGTATTCTTCTATATACTCCTGATTTTCCTGCTCTGTTCTTTCTATTTTTGTGATTCCATGATACTGGGCGGGATAAGACTGAGCTATAACTCCGTTTCCGTAAATATCCAGGACATCTCCGTTGTTCAGATCCTGCTCTGTGATCTTTTCCCCATTCTCATCGTAAAGTTCTTCCTGTGGTATTTGTCCGGTAAAGGGCATGCCATTTTCCAGTTCGACGAAGATATTATTACCATCTTCCTTTTTTAAATAAACTGCCTGCATAGTATAGCCGCTTTCCGTCTTTGGTTTATCCACCGGTTCGTCCTGCATAAAGTGGTTTCGTATACCTGCTGCTATTAATACGATCAAGATCAGCAAAGCCACGCCGATACCGACTATAAGTTTTGTATTTTTTCTCATAAAACCTCCATGAAATTCGCGCAAATTATTAAATCTAGTACTGTACCATAAGTTAATTTCTTTCAAGAAAATGACTGTATTCTTCTATATATTCCTGATTTTTCTTCTCCGAAATCGTTTTCCCGTTTTCATCTTCTAAATAGACAGCTTTTAAAGGACGCATTCGCGGTAATATTATTGGCGTTGCCGCTAAAATGACGATCACCAGCAATACTACACCAATAAAAACTATCCGTTTTTTTCGTTCTCTCATTTTCTTTTCCCTAATGTTTTATATACTCAATCAACGGTTCCAGATACTTCTTATCCGTCCAGTCGCACTTCTGTCCGGCTGCGCACATGAGCGCTGTCATCCACGGCTCATATTCGGACGGATCCTTTTTCCCGACTGATTTCTGAAGCATCCTGCACATCGTGCGGTCTGTGAATGTCATCGCTTCTTCATCCCAAGCTCCGCGCCCGTAGAAGAGAGGAATATCTTTCAAGTCGTCTTTCAGGTTATGATTTTTAACTTCTTCTAATGCCTTGTCATCGTACGGTGACGCGCCGACACAGAATATCGCTGTCCTCTTCCCCAATAGTGCATTTCTATTCTTCCTCAGATATGAAATCCCGGCAATACCCGATGCATATACAGCGCCGCACAGCACTACTGTGTCATAACCGTTCATCATATCTGCTTTCGCTTTCTTTACTTCAATCGCATCAAATCCGGTTGCTTCCTGCAGCCACTGAACATATTTTTTCGTACTTCCGTATTTTGACTGATAGATAATAATCCCCTTATTCATATTTTTTAATCTCCAAATGGCTCGACTTCTCCTGCGTCTGCCGTGAATTCATATTCCAATGATGTTCCTTCTGCTCCGACAAGCCTGATACGGTTTTCTCCTGCTCTCGCTTCAATTGAATCTGATGCCGACTTCTCACTTTCCTCTCCGGCAATACATTCTGCCAGAGTGGATACTATTCCGTCCGGGCTGACATAGACAAGTTTTGCCTTTCCTGATGTAACTGTCAAACTGTAGGAAATATTTACTTCTTCTGTCTCATCTGCATCAAACTCCCATATCGTATCCATTCCCTCCAGTTTTTCTGCGGAACCGCTCACCGTATGATCTGACTGTGCACCACTGTAATTTGTCAGATTATAACTGTTGGCTTCCCCGGAAAGTGCTCTCTCATTATCATATACCCTTGCCCCGGTATTCATCACACATCCCGGGAGCAGCAGAACCGATAATCCTGCCGCTGTTATTATTTTCCACATTCTCTTCATAGTCCGTATCTCCTCTCGGCTGTTTCTGTGTTCATTATAATATAAAAGAGAGCATAAAAGTATATTTTCTTCTATGCTCTCTACCATAATACAAAATATTAAGAATTGTCTTACAATCTCTTTACTTTTCTCACTACTTTCCGGCTGTTTTGAATCATCTACAGTCTTTAAATCACTTTATTTCCCGGCGTATTTCTTCAATCTGTTCCTCGCTTAAACCGCTTGCCTCTTTGATTATTTTATTTTCTGCTCCTGCTTTCAGGAAAGCAAGAATCATTTCACGTTTGCCTTGTTGTATACCCTCTGTTCTTCCGTTACTGTCTGCTTCTTTCAACTCTTCCGCAAATAATTCTTTCAATGCATCACACATCTTCTTTTCCACCTCCATCTGTTCCCAATTCGCACGGGTGATGAGATCCATCACGGCGGCGTAATCTTTTGACTTCCTGTGTTTTTCATATTCGCGCATTAACTGCTGTATTTCTTTACCCGCTTGCAGATCGGTACGCATGCTCTGCAGCCAGTAGTTTTCCCTGCCGGTTAGTTTAGGGGCAATCAAAAGCTGCATAGGGATTGGATCTCCTTTCAGGTAATAAATCCCGTCTCCCTGATATTCGGTACGAATCCCACGCACACTTTTTAAATGTTGGAGCAGGTTCCGCGGATAACGGCTGCACACAAATGTAAGAGTCAGTTCCTGCGGATCGACCTCCTTTATTCTGTTTGTATTGGATTGATAGATACAGGCATAGCCGTAAACTTTATAAAAATCATTGATGCTCAGGCTGTCGCCGGGCGATTTGTATTCAATGATATTGTGTTTTCTGAATATCCGCCCGATCGTCTTTCTGATTGGAACGTTTTTCAGTTTTTTGATAACGAGAATATCCATCTGCAGGGGTTTCTTGATCAGCAGATATTCCTCCTGCATCTCCAAGTACTGCAGTTCATCCTGCAGGGTGATACGCAGGGCGGCGCCGAAAGCGGGATGCCATTGCAGTTTTGTTTTTTTCATATTTTCTCCTTCAGTATAATACATCCTGTTTCTCTGGTGCAACTTTATATTTTGATTTGCTTCACGTTTTGTCATCGTTGCTTACTCCGGCAATGGCATCACCTCAGCCTTTCTTTGTGATTACATGAAATCCGCCCTGAACATACGGGCCTGAGATTAAATATAAAAGAGAGCACAAAAGTATATTTTCTTCCATGCTCTCTGTCATAATATAAAATCTTAAGAGTTGCCTCACAATCGCTTTACTTTTCTCAGTGCTTTCCTGCCATTTTCCCAGTCTTCTGCCGTTACCTCAGCCACATATCCGCCGCCGTTTTCCACCTGCCAGTGATAAAATTCATGTGTATCCTCAGACAGCTTCGAAAGTGCTGCCATAATTGTGCCGCCATGTACGATAAAGGCTGCACTGTCTGCCTCTTCCCTTAGAAGCCTGCTGATCCATTTCTTTACTCCGTCCTCGCATCTCCTGCGAAATAATTCCTGCTCTTCTCCGCCCGGGAATGCTGTCATCCCTCCGGACTCCATCCACCGGATATACTCCGGCTCGTTTTTCAGGTCTTCATAAGTCTTCTGCTCATATTCCCCAAAATCACACTCCCGGAGCATCGGCTCTACACTTATCTCCTGCCCCGGATAAATAAGCCCGGCTGTCTGGATGCACCGTTTTAGCGGACTGGAAATAATATACTGTACAAGCGGATATAGATCGCTGATGCTCTTTTCCTGACGCTGCCGGAACACTTCCACCGCCTGTTCGGACAGATCTTCGTCTGTCCGGCCGATATACTGTCTTTTCTCATTGCCCGGCGTCTTCAGGTGCCGGATAAATATAATTTTCATGGTTGTCCTCATTCGACAGATCATTCTTGATCTATCGTCGATATTTTAACATAAATCTTTATGCTTTCTTTCAACAGATCACTGAAATCTCCCAGATCATCCGGGACACAATCAATCACGTTTTTTACTTCCCATAATGCTCGTCTTGTCTGCTCATCAATAATGTCGACAAGTGTGTTCTGTTTCAATTTCAAGATCCTCTCATCTCCTATATTATCTTCCCGACCAATACGATCACTGCCAGCATCGCCAGCTCACACATTTGCAGAAAGTATCCCGCCAGATCCCCCGTCGTTCCGCCGAACTTTTTCCTGCTCATCCTGTGATAATAAGCAAACACCAGAAGAGCCGCCGCAATCACTGCCGCTGCTCCGGCCACAAAAGCGCCGCCCTGCTGCCATCCTAGATACAACATTAGCCCTGCACAGATACATGCCCATATGATAAGCGCAATGCGCACTCTCTTCTTCTGTGCTCCGTCCTGAAAGGTCCGAAGCAGCCCGCTGTTTTTAGCCGGATGAAAGGACACGACAGAGATTCCGCTCAGAGATCTTGAAAGAGGATACATACAGGCAGCTATCGGCAGCATGTAAGACTCCGCCTCACTCCACAGCGCCAGTACCGCCACAAAATAGACACACAGCCCGATCACGGCAAATGCTCCCGTATGCGGATCTTTGAGTATCTGCAGTTTCTTTTCTCTGTCGCCATATGAACTGATCGCATCGATCGTATCCGCATACCCGTCCAGATGAATGCCGCCCGTGACCAGAACAGGAATCAGAGACATCACCGCGGCAAAGAAGAACTTTCCACAGGATGTATACTCTAAGAGCGCGTATCCGATGCCAAACTGGAGTATCCCTGTTATCACGCCTACAACAGGGAAAAAACACATCGCATACTTTATATTTTTTTCATTCCAGTCCACGGTCGGAACGGGGATCTTAGAATACATGGATATAGCTATGGCAAGTGAATTTAACAGACGCATTTCATATTTCTCCCTTTTCCGCAATGCTGCTACTCAAACTCCTCATACTGTTCTACATGAATTTCATCAAATGTACTCATCTCACGATATACAGCAAGGCCCATCTCAAGCAGCGGGATTGCCGCCACAGCTCCGCTTCCCTCGCCAAGCGACATATTGCATTCAATATAAGGCGAAAGGTCCAGTGCCTCAAGTACCATTCCGCCTGCCGGTTCCCCGGACTTATGGGATGGCATCATATAGTCTGCCGCTGCAGGGCACAGCTTCACCGCGCAAAGGGCAGACACAGAGGAGATAAATCCGTCAATGATCACAGGAATATGGCACAGTGCACCCCCGAGAAATACTCCCGCAAGACCTGCAATATCCAGCCCTCCTACTTTAGACAGCACATCCAGCACATCCTCTTTGTCCGGATGATGCAGCTCAATCGAACGGCGGATCACATCCACTTTCCGGTTCAGCCCTTCCGTACTTAAGCCTGCGCCGCGGCCTGTCACCTCTGCCGCATCCCGTTCAAGAAGCACAGAAGCGACCGCGCTGCTCGTGGTAGTATTTCCGATTCCCATTTCCCCTGTAGCGATTAAGTCATATCCCTGTCCTGCCAGTTTTTCCACTATATGTAATCCTGTGATCACTGCCCGGGCAGCCTGACTCCTCGTCATAGCAGGCTCAAGGAACATATCTTTTGTTCCACTCATCACTTTGTATTCCGGCTTCGTCACTGCAGGCACATCTGACGCCATACCGATATCCACCGGAAAAAGATCTGCTCCGGCAATCTCTGCCATCAGACATACGCTGGTAGCGCGCCGGGTAAAATTTTCCGCTACGATGGCTGTCACTTCCTGTCCGGTCTGAGTGACCCCCTCAGCCACTACGCCATTGTCGGCACACATGATGACAAGACCTTTTTTCCTGATCGTATAGTCCGCTGTTCCTTTTATACCGGCAATCCGCACTACCGCATCTTCCAGCTTTCCAAGACTGTTCAGCGGCTTTCCTACCGTCTTCCAGTGTGCTTTTGCCGCGTCCATACTCGCCCGGTCAGCCGGCCTGACCGCTTCGATTTTCTGCTGTAATTCTTCCTCAAACTCCTCAGGCATCTTGTTCTTCCTCTTTCTCAATTATTGCACAATTTTATTTCTTCAGTCCTTCTGATCCCGCCGCATCCATTTTTTACAGCGATCCACAAACCTGCCGGCAAATTCCGGCATGGACGGAAGATACAGATGTGGGTATCCGGCAAACAGATTTCCTTTCATATGGATACATTCCCATTTTCTTTTTCCATCCGGTTTTATGGCAATACAGTCATTTCCCGCATCCGTGCTGGTCCAGTAATGGAATTCATGCCCTCTTATCTTCTCGCCAAGTCTGAGATAAGCCTCGCTTTCTGCGTTGAGGCTTTCTGTATTTTCTTCCTCTTTTTCCTGAGCCGCCTCAATATTCACATACCCGAACCGCACCAGTCTTCCTGTGGGATATGTCAATCCTTTTATCACCCCTGCCATAGGATAAATATCTCCGTTCTCATCTTTCATCTCTTCATGGAGATACATAAATCCGCCGCACTCCGCCAGGCAAGGTGTTCCGGTGTCTATCCTCTCCCTGATCTCTAAGAGCAGCTCCCGATTTTCCGAGAGCTTTTTTCCGTAAAGTTCCGGATAGCCGCCCCCTAAGATCAGACCACTGATATTTTCCGGAAGCCTCTTATCCTGAAGCGGACTGAAAGGCGCCAGTTCGCATCCTGCCTTCTCCAACATCTCAAGATTCGCTTTATAATAAAAGCAAAACGCCTCATCCTGTGCAATGGCAATTCGTATTTTTTTCACACTGTCATTAGCCGGAACAGTTTCATCCTCTGCGGACTCAATCTCCGGAGCCGCTTCTGCAATCCTCAGTATCTGCTCCAGCTCTACGCTCCCGGACAAAATTTCTCCCGCCTGATCCGTCTGCTCTTTCAGATTTGCTAATTCCCTGGGCGTCACCAGTCCGAGATGGCGGCTCTCCAGATGAAACGCATCGTTCTCCGGAATATATCCCACTACGGGAATCTCATATCCACTTTTTTTAAGCTCCTGCTCCAGCATCTCCTTAAGTCCTGGATACAGTATTTGTGATACCCGGTTAAGCAGCAGCCCCCGGATGTTACTGTCTTTTCGAAATTCTATGATTCCCCGGACGAGCGCAGCAATCGAAAGTGCTGCTCCCCGGCATGGAACCACAAGTATGACAGGCATATGGAGTGTCCTTGCCACATCATAGGAACTTCCCGCATCCGTGTCCATTCCCCTTCCGTCATAATATCCCATAACTCCTTCTGTCACCGTAATATCCGCGCCGGATGCATGCCGGATAAATTCTCGTATCAGTTCTTTTT
The DNA here is from genome assembly GCA_019119265.1 of Candidatus Mediterraneibacter intestinigallinarum. Classification (GTDB taxonomy): domain Bacteria; phylum Bacillota; class Clostridia; order Lachnospirales; family Lachnospiraceae; genus Mediterraneibacter; species Mediterraneibacter intestinigallinarum. The sequence goes on from DWXI01000150.1 coordinate 7,246, forward strand.
TCCCCGAAAAGAAAAGATCCAGATTTCTCGAGTCCACTCCCAGGACTTCCCTGTGAAACATGGGATCGATATAGTCCGGTCCGCATTTGCAGGCGCGCACCTTCATGCCTCTTTCTCTGAATGCGGCCATAAGGGCACAGGAGATGGCTGTCTTTCCGCTTCCACTTGCCGGAGCCGCAATCAGTATTCTCGGGATTTTCATCTGTCAGCGCTCCTTTCCGGCTCCCGACTCCCGTTATCCTGCATCTCTCCTCCAGCAGAAATAATATATACCGGATTCTGTCCGTTCATCATATGATATCTTCCTATTATCCGGGAACGGGCCGCCATAATCTGTGTGATCTGTGCATCTTTCAGAAGTCCTTCTTCTATGGCAGCCATAACATATGCGACTGTCTCTAGCGAAATGGCATTGATCACGATCCTGGCTGACGGATTTTTATCAAGAACAAGCTGCAGGATTTCATGAAGATTTCCTGAACTCCCGCCGATAAACACGTGAGTCGGCGGTTCCAGCTTCCGTAAAGCCTCCGGCGCTTCCCCTTCTATGATACATATTCCGTCTGTCCGGAATTTCTTGCGATTCTGTTCCAGAAGCTGCACTGCCTCCGGCTTTTTTTCTATGGCATATACCCTGATCCGGTCTCCTGAACGGGCTGCTTCCACAGACACAGAACCGGTACCCGCACCGATATCGTACACTACCGCATTCTCCGTAAGTTCCATCTGTGCCAGACTGACTGCACGCACTTCCGCCTTTGTCATAGGCACATTCCCGCGGATAAATTCTTCATCCCGGATATGTGGTCCTGCTTTCTTTTCCGGACACGGATTCAGGATCATTGCCGCACACAGGCCATTCGCTTCTCTGCCGGAAAGATCTCCCGGGTGTCCGCATATAATCTGCTCGTCCGGGTATGAAAGCCTGCTGCCGATATATACTGTTACCTCATCCATCCCATAATCTTTCAGACGGTCGATCATCCTTTCACCTGTTTCTTTTCCGCCCAGGAGAAGAAAAGTCTTGTAATTCCTGTTCACCGTCTGTATAAAATTTTCCTCCTGTCCGTGCAGGCTGACCAGTTTTCCGTCCTCCCATGTCGTCTTAAGACGTGCGGCCAGATAAACGACAGAGGAGATTCCGGGGATCAGTTCCGCCTCGTATCGTTCGGGATATGATGCAAATATCTCCGAGAGTTTCTTTGCCCCGCTGTAGAATCCGGTATCTCCCGAGAGAAGCACTGCCACATGGGTAAATTCCGGATGTTCATCTATATATGCAGCTATCTCATCCGCATTATATTCGCATAACTCCGGCACGGAGGGCTCCGGCTGTTCCGACATTTCTTCCTTCACGCCGGTTCCATACCGCACATCCCGGGCGGCCAAAAGCATCCGCTGTGCGCCGATCATACAGTCGCAGTTTCTGACCGCCTCCGCCGCCTCAATGGTCATGGACTCCCTGCTGCCCATCCCTATTCCGATCATTGATATCCTCTGACGTTTCTTACACATCTCTATACCCTCTCGGCGTTACCATCCTGCCGTTTATCACCATCGTATCTGAGTTGCCGATAAATACTGTTGTAAACATATCTGTCTGAGCATCCTGAAGGCGCTCAAGAGACAGAATTTCATAACTTTCCCCGTCTCTTCCGATATTCCTTACCATGCCGCATACCGTCTCCGGCTTCCTGTACTCCAGTATCATCCCACAGGCTTTCTTCAGATAATCCGCCCGCTTTTTGCTGGACGGATTATAAATACAAATGACAAAATCTGCTTCTGCCGCCGCACGAATGCGCTTCTCGATCTTTTCCCACGGTGTAAGCAGATCGCTCAGACTGATAACTGCAAAATCATGCATCAACGGCGCGCCGAGAACCGCCGCTCCGCCGGACGCCGCCGTGATGCCCGGTACAATCTCAACCCCCACTTCAGGATACTCCTTCCCAATCTCGAAGATCAGACCTGCCATACCGTAGATTCCCGCATCTCCGCTGCACACCATTGCCACGTCCTGCCCTTTCCCGGCTTCTTCAAATGCCATGCGGCACCGGTCGACTTCCCTGCGCATGGGTGTGCTCAAAAATATCTTATCCGGAAATTCCTCCCGGATAAGATCAATATATACTGTATACCCGATGATCACCGGACACTTCTCCAGCACTTTCTTTGCCTGCACTGTCATCTGGTCCGACGCTCCCGGCCCCAGCCCCGTCACATAGATCTTACTCATTATTCTGCTGCTCCGTTTCTCTGTTATTATTCATTCTCTTTCTCTTTCCGGAGTGATACAGACGCTTCACGGAATTCTGTCGTAAAGGACGGATCATAAAGTTTTGAACGGTCATACTCATCCCCAAGTATCCTGCCTACCACGATCAGCGCCGTCTTCGTCACATTTTTCTTTGCCGCGGTCTCTGCAAGGTCTTTTACCGAACAGCGCAAAACTTTCTCCTCCGGCCACGTAGCTTTATACACAATAGCCGCCGGCGTATCCGCAGCATATCCTCCGAGGATCAGCTCGTCGGAGAGTTTCTTCAACATTCCGGTACTTAAGAAGATTACCATGGTCGCCTGATGGGCGGCAAAGCTTCGGATCGACTCTCTCTCAGGTACCGGCGTACGCCCCGCCATCCTTGTGATCACCACGGACTGGGAAACTCCCGGCAATGTATATTCTGCATTCAAAGAAGCGGCTGCTCCGCAGAATGAGCTCACGCCCGGGCATACCTCATAGTGAATATCCAGCTTTTCCAGTTCGTCCATCTGTTCCCGGATCGCACCATACAGACACGGATCTCCTGTGTGAAGGCGGATGACTTTTTTCCCCGCCCATTCTCCCGCAGTCATTACCTCCATCACTTCCTCCAGCGTCATCTTTGCACTGTTGTAAATCTCACATTCCTCTCTGCACAGAGACAACAGCCCCGGATTCACCAGAGATCCTGCATAGACCACGATGTCAGCTTCTCTCAACAGATTCTGGCCACGCACTGTAATGAGATCCTCTGCTCCCGGTCCGGCTCCTACAAATGTGATCATATTTTTCTCCCTCCTCTCTGCTTTTCCTTTACGACAAGCAGCGAATAGTATCCCGCCCGTTCCGGGATTTCCTGTGCTCCGAAATACAGCTTTTCATTCTCCATCCCACAGTTTTCTACCATCACGGCGTCCAGCTCTTTCTCTTTCAGAATCTCTTTTACTTCCGACATTTTCCGTCCTGCTTTCATGAGAACTTTTGTTCCCGGAAGATTCAGGCTCTCTTCAATCTGGTAAGATGCAGGAAGTATATGAAGTTCCTGACGGTTTTCCACAAGCGGGATATCCATCCGTGCAGCCGCCGCGCAAAAAGACGGGATTCCCGGCACGATCTGCGTTGTATATCCGTTCCGTTTCAGACGCTTGTGCACATACATACAGGTAGAATACACCGTAGGATCTCCAAGAGTAAGAAATACTACATTTTCTCCCTTATCAAGCAGTTCCGCAACTGCTGACGCGTCGTTATCATGGACTGCTTTCAGCGTATCCTTCTCTTTTATCATCGGCATCGGAAGATAGATCCGATCCTTTTTCTCGAGTCCGGACACAGCACCTGCCGCAATCTGATATGCCACACATCGTTCCAGATATGCCCTATTTCTTTCTTCCTGATTTCCTGCACACTCATACACCGGCTTCTCCAGTGTACTATCTGACACAGGTACGGCGATCACACTGCACGTTTCTATGGCGCGTACTGCTTTCAGGGTCATAAGCTCCGGATCCCCCGGTCCTACGCCCACGCCGGTAAATATTCCGCTCATTTGCTGTCTCTCCCTTTTCTATTTCTGCCCTCTGCTCTGTGTCTCTGTCAGTCTCAGCAGTTTTTCCGCATTCTCTGTCTGACCGAGGATTCCCTCCTCATCGGAAAACACGACCGCCCCCGTCTCAACCTCTTCTCCGGCTCTCTGACGCAGATAAAATGTGATCCGTTCCATTACCGACTGCATTACATCTCGGAGCAGTTCCTTTTCTTTTAAGATCTTCACTGCCTCTGTCGTATTCAGGCACGCCATAATTTCTTTCGCCGTACCTGTATCCGCTCCTGCCATAGCCGCATGGGAGGCAAACACCTCCATTCTGCAGTCCGCCTGTCTGGAATGCGTATTCATTACGCCGGCAGCCAGCTTGACAAATTTCCCGACATGACCGATCAGAAGAATTCCTTTCATCCCGAGAGCCTTTGCATCGTCGATAGTTTCACCAACATAATTGCTGCATTTTACGGCAAGATCCGAATCTATCCGGAGATGTTCCGTCAGAAAATCTATCCCATAATTGCCGGGAACAGCATAACAGTAAGAATATCCGCTTTCTCTGAGCATCTTCATTTCCAGATAAATCGTATCTGTCAGAGCCTTCTCGCTCATGGGCTCCACAATCCCTGATGTACCAAGAACAGACAGACCGCCGACGATTCCAAGCCTGGGATTAAATGTCTTTTTCGCAGCCTCCTCTCCCTCCGGGATTGATATGACCACGTTTATCTCTCCGCAGTAGTCATGTTCGCGGCACACACGCTCCACTTCCTCCGTGATCATCCTTCGGGGCACTTTATTGATGGCTGCCTGTCCGATCTGCTGTTCCAGCCCCGGCTTTGTTACTCGCCCTACACCTGTACCGCCATCCAGGATAACTCGCGGCACAGGGGAGTTTTCCACACCTTTTTCTACGCTCGCATATACAAGGATTCCGTCTGTTACATCCGGATCATCTCCACTGTATTTTCTCACTGCACAACGTACCTGATCCGGCATCCTCGTAATGGATTCCACATCCAAATACAACTCTATCCCTTTTGGAGTCATCAGTCTGACATGCCGGATCTCTTCCCCTGAAAGGAGCATCCGAACCGCTGCTTTTGCCGCCGCGGCCGCGCAGCTTCCCGTGGTCCATCCGTAACGCAGCCCGGAACGTGTCCTTCCGATCTCCTTATTCATGTCTGAGTTCTCCTGTTTCTTCTATAATTCTTCCAGCATCTGAGCCGGATTATCAGCAGCTTTCACTTTCCCGTACGCCTTGACAATCACTCCTTCTTCATCGATCAGGTATGTTGTCCGCACAATGCCCATAGTCTTTCTGCCGTACATATTCTTCTCTTTCCATACATCGTAAGCCTGAATACTTGTTAGTTCCGTATCAGAAAGTAAGGTAAAAGGCAGACCGTATTTTTCCTCAAATCTCTTGTGAGAAGCCACACTGTCTTTACTTACTCCAAGCACAACGGCCCCTTTCTCTGTAAACTGAGGATACAGTTCTCCAAATCCGCACGCCTGCTTTGTACATCCCGGTGTATTGTCCTTCGGATAAAAATAAAGCACTACCTTTTTCCCTCTGTACTCCTCCAGCGTATGCATTATCCCGTTCTGATCCGGCAATTCAAATGCCGGCGCTTTCGTTCCCGTTTCTAACATTTTCTTCTCCTTTCCCGGGCATTTGCCCGTTTCACTCCATCGCTTCTTCAATATGTTCCAGGAAAATCCTGCGAATCCCCTCAAATTCCCCCAGTCCTTTCATGATGACACGCACTTCATACCCCTCATCCTCAAGTTGACTCTTCCACGAATCCTCGTCTCCGGCCATGTCATTTTTTGCATGATCGCCGGCCACCAGCATAAAAGGCATAAGGGCCACTTTCTTTTTCTCCGCTATCTCCAGTTTTGCCATTACATTTTTCAGCTCAGGAAAGCTTTCCACCGTTCCTATCAGCACCTGATTATACCCCAGGGCATGAAATGTATACTCCAGCGTCGGATATGCGGAATTGGCGTGATGATCCGTTCCGTGACCCATAAGCACTAGCATCTCATCATCGTTAAGCTCTGTCTCCGCCATGACCGCATGAATGGATTTCTTATAATCATCCACACTGCTTAAAAGAGGTTTTCCCACTCGAATCCGCCTGAAAAGCGAAATGTTTTCCATCAGGTCCTCCATCATCCGGTCATTCTCTATTCCGTTTATGATATGGGTCGGCTGGACGACTACATCTTCGATTCCGTCGGAGGCCATTCGTTTCACCGCTTCTCTCACTGTATCGACATCCATTCCCTCCGTTCTCTTTAATTTGCGTACGATCATATTACTTGTAAACGCCCGATACACACAGGATTCAGGAAATCTCTGAGAAATGTTCCGCTCGAGCACCTCAATCGTCTTTTTCATTGTATCAAGGTGGCACGTTCCGAAACTCACCACCAAAATTCCTTTTTTCACCTTTGCTGCCCCTTTCATATTAGTTGTTCAGTCTCTTTCTGCATCTTACTTATATGCTTACAGATTTTCTATCAGCGCCTCTACACTTTTAGGCAACGCCGTATCCTCCGATATCATACCTTTCTGTCTCAGACGTTCATATACCCTGACCACTACAGGCAGTTCAAGCCCCGCTTCTTTAAGCACAGTTTCGTCGGAACATACTTCATCAGGTGTTCCCTGACGGATTACTTTTCCGTTCTTCATCAGAACGATTTCATCTGACCAGGCATATGCGTAGTCAATATCATGCGTCGCCATCAATACTGTAATCCCTTTCTTCGACAGTTCCTCCACAATCTCCTGTACTTTTCTTGTATGTTTCGGATCCAATGCAGCCACGGGCTCATCCAATATCATCACTTCCGGATGCATGACAAGAATGTCAGCAACGGCAACCTGTTTCTTCTGTCCACCGCTTAAAGCATGTACAGGACGGTCCTGAAACGGAGTGATCTCCAGCTCTGCGAGCACATGCTCTACTTCTCTTTTGGCAGTTTCTTCATCTGCTCCCAGATTCAGGATTCCAAACGATACCTCTTCATATACACTTGCCGAAAAAAGCTGGTTATCCGGCTCCTGAAACACAATCCCCACTTTGCTCCTCACATCGAGAAGACCTTTTCGTGTATAACTGATGGGACTGCCGTCGATCCATATCTTACCTCTGTCTGGTTTTCGTATACCGTTCAGGCAGAGAAAGAAAGTAGATTTTCCCGATCCATTTCCACCCATAAATGCCACTTTCGCCCCACGGCGTATCTTAAGGCTGAGACCGTCCAGTGCCTTTGCATCATTTCCATCATAAGTAAAGGAGACGTCCTGCGCCTCTATCACCCAGTCCTCTTCTCGCTTCATCTCATTATACTCCATCTTCACACATTCATCCACTTTATCCCCATATCCATATCAACACAAGTATAATATCAAACACCGCAATCGCGGCAATCTCGCCTGCCCTTGCCTGCTGATTCCTGGACAGCACTCTGATATTTCCATCATAGCATCTGGACTCCATAGCGTCATAAAGCGCATTGGACCGTTTCAACGCCAGAAGAAACAGAGCTGCTCCCATTGCTCCGAACGATCGTATACGGGTCTTCATATCTCTGCTTCCAAGGCGCGACTGCTGCGAGATCGTAATCGAATGCGCAGTCTCAGATAATACAAAGATAAAACGATAGATCAGCAGCATCAGCTCGATCAGAAGAGAAGGAAGATGCAGTTTCCTGCAGGCTCCAAGTATATCTGTCATCACAGTATTAAGTGACAGAAAATACAGGCAGGATACCGCGGAGAGCGCAGTTGCGCACAGGCCGGTTCCCTGCTGCACTCCCTCGCTGCTTCCTGTGATATACCATTTCCCGACAGAAAATGCAAAGGCATCCAACGGTGTTTCCGATACATTCACAATAATCGCACCAGTACCGACAATCAGAAAAACAATCGGAATCATAAGCAATTTTATATAATGGAAAAGGCGGATCCCGCCTTTTCCAACTGTCAACATTCCATTAACAACAAAAACCAGTACAGCCACCCGGACCGAACGGCTTAAAATACATAATACAAGAGTAAGCACGGCATACATGAGCTTCTCTGATGCATTTACATATCTTAATTTTGAATGATAACTCAGCTTATCAATCAGGATCATCTTCTTCTCCTGTCTTCATCATCCATTTTCTCCGCTCCACAAAACGCCCCATAAAAAAGGCTATCACTCCCACGCCGATACCAGTCTGCACACAAAAGAGCAGACTTTCCAGTTCTCCCGGAAGTTCCCTGCCCAGAGCCGTCTCAAGAACAGGAGTAAACCAGGGTTCATACTCTCCATGGATTTCTTCTACCATTACACTGCCCGCGTCATCTGAGCCGCCGAACTCTGCGCCCCGCAATGCAGCTACCGGTATTACCGCGATCAGTACGGCTATAATAAGCAAAATAATAACTGTCTTTGTATTCTTTGTCATGATACTCGCGTCTCCTTTCCTCCACTTAAGAAACCAATACTCTTAAGTTCCGGTTTCGCATAGGTTTCAAGGCCAATCACGATAACGACAGTGAGGATACCCTCGATGACGGCAAGCGGAAGCTGCGTTGGGGCAAACACACCCAAAAACTTTACCGCCGACGCCACCACGCCGCCCGCCTCAGAAGGGTATGCTAAAGCAAGCTGTACGCTTGTCACACAGTATGTAAAAATATCCCCTAAAAATGCAGCCAGAAAGACACCCACACAACGGTTGACTTTCGCAGCCCGGCATAATTTATAAATTCCAAATGAAAGCAGCGGACCTGCAATCGCCATGGAAAATGTATTAGCTCCCAGAGTTGTCAGTCCTCCATGAGCAAGCAGTACGGCCTGGAATATCAAAACAATAATGCCCAGCACGCTGACTGCTGCAGGGCCGAAGAGAATTGCACCCAGCCCTGTTCCCGTCATATGGGAGCAGCTTCCTGTCACGGACGGAATCTTCAATGATGAGATCACGAACACAAACGCCCCCGACATGGCGATCAAAATCAGATTTCTTCTGTTTTCCTTGACTTTGTTCTTCAATGAAATAAATCCTGCTATCAGAAACGGCAGGCAGATGACTCCCCATGCCACGCAATAACCTGCCGGCAGGTAGCCTTCCATGATATGCATCGCATTCGATGCAGGTGCGATGACATACAACGCAGCAAATACGATGTATGCCCTCAATAAGATTTTCTTTTTTGGCATTGCTTTTTCTCCTTTTTGATCATATTCCCGTAATCCCCAGATCCATTTAAAAGCGAATATTCTGACTTAGGTATCATCACAGATGTCTCTGCCTTCCCAGAAATTTTAATCCCAGTGGCTCTGATCGAAACATCGCTCCTCCAATACAGCAACGGGTATTGTGCAGGATTCTCACCTGACTTCCTCTATATCTTTTAAATGTATGCCGGATCTGGCTTTGCATGGTGCTGACTGCAAGCGGATGCACCATACTTAGTACTCGATCCCTTTTCTTGCCCGTATTCCCCGGTCAAAGGGATGTTTTACCTTGCAGATTTCTGACACATAATCTGCCAGCTCCACAAGACTTTCATCCGGATTGCGTCCTGTCAGGACTACTTCCAGATACTCCGGTTTTTCTCTCAAAAATGTGAGCGCTTCTTTCTGCGGAATCAGTCCGTAATTATATGCTGCCATAAACTCATCCATAACAAGAACGCCATAAGCTCCTGAACATATCTGTTCCCGGATATCTAGCCACAGTTTCCCATACATCTGCCGGACTTCCTTTTTTTCCCGCTCTGAGAGCGTATTGTAAAAACCGTATGATCTCTTCAGATGGATTACCTTGATTTCAGGAATTGTATCAAGTATATTAAGTTCTCCCGACTCTTCATTTTTCAGGAAACGGGCAAAGAGCACTTTCATACCGCAGCCTGCTGCTCTGACTGCCAAACCTGTAGCCGCAGATGTCTTTCCTTTTCCATCTCCACAGTAAATGTGGATCAATCCCTGTTTCATTATGTGTATTCCTTTCTGTAAGATCTTTTTCATTCTAGCACAAATGCCGTTTGCCTGACAAGACATCGCGGCAAGTCTGTCATTCTTGAACACGATGTGATATAGTTATCTCGGCAGGGAAAGGATCTATGGAGTTAAGCGTGAACGGTGCGAATAATGAGAAAGAAATATAACGAGGTGGAAAATTTGAAAAATAATTTATATAAATACACAAAAATACGTGAGAACATCTGGCAAATACCAGAAGATAACGGCGTATATTGTACTCTTGTCAAAGGAAGCAAAATGGCAGTTTTAGTAGATACAGGGTATGGAAGGAGGAATTTGAGGGCCTTTATCGAAGATAATATTACCACTCCCTATGTAGTAATAAACAGTCATGGACATCCAGACCATATTGGGGGAAATCATTGGTTCGATACAGTTTATTCTTTAAGAAAAGAATGGGATGTAATTAAGCATTTTGAAGAAAACGGGCCAAAGCTGTATAATCTGAAAGAAATCCAAATAGGCCAGCACATTTCATTAGGAGACCTAAATATTGTGGTAGTATCTTTGGCCGGTCACACGCAAGGTTCCATTGGATTTATCGTGCAGGAAGAAGATATCCTG
>DWXI01000151.1 GCA_019119265.1 Candidatus Mediterraneibacter intestinigallinarum
ATGATTGCCGTAAACGCAATATCGAACTCTCCGCCGTTGCAGACAATAGTAAACTTGCCGTGTTCCACATGGCCGGGAACAAGACCTGTTCCGTCATATGTATAATAAATATTCACGGGATTGCAGTCGAACCCCTGTTCATCACAGTGCACACGATATGAGGAAGGATACACCAGTCCGCGGATTGTTCCTTTCCCCTGATTCTGTAGCGAAAAACTCCCTCTGTATTTTTCCCCCTCGCCTACGCGCATGATGATGCGTGTTTCGGGAAAGATAATCTCCGGCTGCGGAATATGAAAGTCTCCTTTTGCCAAACGTTTGATCTTATTTTTCAAATCTGTCACCTACTCACAATTCTTCTTTTGCCTGATGGCAAAAGTACGCTACTTTGAATTATAGCATTGTTGTATAGTAACATGCAATGGCGTATTCAAAGAATTTACGTCGGATTGTATACATGTATTCCATATAATGGATATCAGAAATCAAAATGTAAGCTACTGAAAATCCTTTACCATCTGTACATAGTCAAGCACCTCATACCCCAACCTTTCATATAGAGATATGGCGCGGGTATTATCTGCTTCTACCTCAAGTCTGAGGCGGACGATCTCTCCTCTGTTTTTATCTTCCAAACTGGAAAAGAACTCCCTGCCCAGGCCTTTCGAGCGGAATTCCTTTCTGATATAAAGTTCTTCAATCCACAGGACTTGTCCACCCGCTTCCTGTGAAAATGTCCTTGCAGTCAGTCCGTACCCGGCAGTCTCCCCTTCATATTCCAATAGATAGATTTCCGCATATTCGTCAGATCTGAGAGCTTCGTTCGCTGTCTTCTCAAAATGATCTCGCGGAATCGGATGGAGCACTGCATCCGAGTTATAAAATTCTTCCGCCATCGTTATATATAATTCCTTGTCGTTTTCTGTCATTTTCCGTATCATTTGTTTTTACCTCCATCTACAGATATGATCTTATACTATCCTATTTTCCTATTCTTATCAACAAATCCAAAGATTTTCTAAAGATTCCACTCTATACCCTGTGCTCAAACGCCTTCAGGAAAACCGGTATGTAGAAACTTACGACCAGCAGTATCAGGGACGTAACCGTCGGTATTATCGCATCACTCCGAACGGCAGGCAGAGGCAGAAAGAACTTGTCCGGGAATGGGAGGCATTTAAATTCATTATCGACGACATTGTAAAGGGAGGGATTTCAAATGACCAGAAATGAATATATGAAAATACTGACACATAAACTTCGCCGTCTTCCGAAAGATGATTACTACAGAGCAGTGGAGTATTTTGAAGAATATTTTGAAGAGGCCGGGCCTGATCAGGAACAGCAGGCTATAGAAGACCTTGGTTCACCGGAAGAAGCTGCCAAGACGCTGATTGTAGATCTGGCTGCCGCGAACGTAAAGGAGCCGCCGAAGACGATCAAAAAAGGGCTTTCCGCAGTGTGGATTGCAATTCTCGCCGTATTTGCAGCGCCCATTGCGGTTCCTCTGGCGTTGTGCGTGATCATTGTGGCAGGGGCTTTCCTTCTCTCGCTCGGGGCAGTGATCATCAGCATCATTGCCGCCGCAATCGGGATAGCCGCTGCCGGAATTGTCAGTATTGCGGGCGGTGCGGCGCTTCTGTTCCGGTCCTTTGCAGACGGAGTGTGCAACATTGGTCTCGGACTTTTCTCCACGGGAATCGGAATTCTCTTTATATATGGAGCAGTTCTTTTCTTCCGCTGGTGTGTAAAAAAGCTTTCTGTATTACTGAGTAAGATAACGAAAGGGGGAAATAAAAAATGAAACCAGTCACAAAGAAAATACTAATTATTTCCACATGCTTTATGGGCGCAGGAGTTCTTCTCACCTGCGCCGGGATCGCTGCCGGCGGATGGCCGGGGTTCGAGATTACCCGGAACGGACTGCGCTCTGCCGCCACTCAGCGACAGCCCTATATTCTGGAGAAAACACAGATTGAAAACTTCTCAGAACTGGATATCAACATAGGCTCTGAGGCTGACATCATACTGAAGCCGTCAGGCAATGATCATTTCTATCTCGAATATACATTGGATGGAGATTACGAAGAACCGTCTTACGGAATCTCCGACGGTACCTTTCACTTCACACAGGGAAGTTCCGGAACCGCGATCAACGGAATCTATTTTTTCGGCCCGGGTCGTCTCTCTAAAGATATAGACCCTGAGATACGGCTGTATATCCCTGAAAGTGCACAACTCTCAGACATAAAGATCTACAATGATTACGGGAACCTTTCCATACAGCAGGTAACGGCAGGAAACGCGGATATTCAGGCCGACTACGGTGATATAGACTTAACGGACAGCGCATTTGCAAGTGCTGCGATCACGCTTTCAGCCGGAGATTTTGAGGCCGACAGCTCAACCATCGATGAACTTACTTATATAAATGAATACGGAGATAGCACTCTCTTACTCCACGATCCGTTAGAAGAATACACATTCGATCTCAAAACAGAGTATGGTGTGATCAACGTTCCTCTCAACGCTCCCGGCAGACTGGACGCTTCAGACATTGCAGAGATGACCTATACATCACAGGCAGATGGAGATAAAATGATTGAATTTATCGCAGAAAGCGGTGATATTGAAGTGAAATCGAGTTAACAGGATAGACAGACAGAAATTTAAACACAAAACAGCCGGAATACAGGCAGCAAGCAGATGCCGCTTGTATTCCGGCTGTAATTTTTTTCTCCTGATCTTCTATTTATTCAGCAGATGATCGATCAGAGTATAACCTTTTTCAACAAAGATTCCTGTCTCCTGTCCGGTCTTCTCACTATAACTGTCTTTGCCCTGAACCGGCTTTGTACTGTCATACAACATATACGGCACAGGATCCGACGTATGGGTTCGCACACGCACCGGCGTCGGATGGTCCGGCATGATGAGCATACGGAAATCTGTACCGGACTTTTCAAGTATCTCCGTCACCGGGCCGATCACCTGATCGTCTATATACTCAATCGCGCAGATCTTATCTTCCGCGCTTCCCTGATGCCCCATCTCATCGGGCGCCTCGATATGTACATAGACAAAATCATAGCCGTCTTCTGTCAGCGCTTTCACAGCCGCCTGCCCCTTTCCCCGGTAATTGGTATGCAGACCGCCGTTGGCTCCCTCTACGATAATATTGTGCATCCCGGCTCCCACCGCAATACCTTTCAGCAGGTCAACCGCAGAGATCATTGCGCCTTTCACGCCGTTCTTCTCTTCAAACGAGGTAAGCGCAGGCCGGGTTCCCGCTCCCCAGAACCATGCCGAATTTGCAGGATTCTTCCCTTCTGCACGACGTTTCAGATTAATCGGATGATTTTTCAGGATATCGTAACTTCTGACCATCATATCCCGCAGCACCGGATCCGACGGCAGATAGTCTCCGATCCGTTTTGTCAGGATATCATGGGGAGCCGTCAGGTCCGTCGATTTCCCGTTATTCTGGATCAGAAGATGGCGGTAGCTTGTTCCCACATAAAAGGTATATCCGGATGCATAGCAGGGGCGCTCGGATTCGCTGCCATGTGCAAATTCATCCTTCAAAGCCTCGATCAGGACAGCGGCGTCCTCCGTGCTTATTTCCCCGGAACTGTGATCTAATATGGTATGATCCTCGTATTGCTCTTCTGCTTCCGACAAGGTGACAAGATTACACCGGAAAGACACATCGTCGCTCCCCATGTCAGCACCGATGCTTAAAGCCTCCAGGGGGGAGCGTCCGGAATAGTACTTTCGGGGATCATACCCGATCACGGACAGATTTGCCGTATCGCTCCCCGGCGCCATTCCTTCCGGCACCGTACGCGCCATTCCAATCTCCGCAGACTTTGCAAGACGATCCATATTGGGTGTGCGGGCGGCTTCCAGAGGAGTTTTTCCGCCAAGTTTATCAAGCGGCTCATCAGCCATTCCATCGCATAAGATCACAATATATTTCATGTTTTCCTCCTGTTATCAGTTTCTGTATCCTAGTCTTCAATACGGATCATGTGAAGGATTCCGTCGATCTGAGAAGATTTCTTCTGATATTCACCTTCCGTCATCACTTCTGTCACGATACCAAACTCGTCATTCAGTCCGTCAACCGTAACTTTCCGAACCTCTCCGAATAAGTTTTCAATCTCTCCCATACGGTCATCCGCACATCCGCTGATCCGGACAAAGAATCTTTTTTCTGTATCCTCGATAGGAAGGAGTGTCAGTTTTTCATTTTTCCACATTGTCATAATATTTCTGTGCAAATGCTTTGCCTCGTCCACGACATCTGCCACTACCGCGCTGGCTGTCGGAAGTTTTCCTGCGCCGCTGCCGTAGAACATAGCGTCTCCCAGCATATTTCCGTGTACAAACACAGCATTGAACACATCGTCCACACTATAGAGCGGGTGCTCTTTGTTCAAAAGCATCGGAGCTACGATTGCATGCACATGGTCGTCATGACGTTTGCTGGACGCAATCAGTTTAATTGTCATCCCCAGCTTCTTCGCATAAAGCATATCTGTCTTTGTGATCTTTGTGATTCCCTCGGTATAAATATCCTCAAAGTCAACCTGCTGCCCGGAAATGAGAGAGGAAAGGATTGCAATCTTGCGGCATGCGTCATATCCTTCCACATCTGCTTCAGGATTACGTTCCGCATAACCGTTATCCTGGGCCTCTTTCAGAACTTCATCATAGTCAGCCCCTTCATAGAACATCTTACTGAGCATATAGTTAGTCGTTCCGTTCAGTATACCCGTGATTTCCTCAATCTTGTCTGCTGTCAGACAGGAATTCAATGCGCGAATGATGGGGATTCCTCCGCCCACGCTTGCTTCAAACAGGAAATTGAGTTCTCTGTCACGCGCAATAGAAAGAAGTTCAGCCCCGTGTTTTGCAACCAGTGCTTTATTGGACGTAACAACACTCTTTCCCGCCTCAAGACAGCGTTTCACAAATGTATATGCAGGCTCAATGCCTCCCATCACCTCAACTACGATACGAATTTCCGGATCATTAATGATCTCATCCACATCATGAACAATCTTTTCCTGGATCGGGTCGCCGGGAAAATCTCTGAGATCAAGCACATATTTAATATTGATTTCATTTGCTGCGCGCTGATTGATAACATCGCTGTTTGTATTGATTACTTCCACGACTCCGGAACCTACGGTGCCGTATCCCATTACTGCTATATTTACCATCGTTTTCTCCTTATCTGTACTCTTTGATTTGCTGCTTGCATAAACCGCAGGCCGGACTACTCTTCCCCCGGCTGTCCTGTTTCAGCACTTAGGTATGCGTTGATAAACGGATCAATATTTCCGTCCATCACGGCGTTTACATTGCTGACCTCTGTGTTGGTCCTGTGATCTTTCACAAGAGTATATGGCTGCATGACATAGGACCGTATCTGGTTACCGAAATTGATATCCCGAACCTCTCCCCTGATATCTGACATTTTCTCCGCCTGTTCCTGCTGTTTCATCAGATACAGTTTTGATTTGAGCATCTGCATCGCCTTGTCTTTGTTCATATGCTGGGAACGTTCATTCTGACACTGAACTACAATGCCGGTCGGCAGATGCGTGATCCTCACTGCGGATGAAGTTTTGTTGATATGCTGACCTCCCGCACCACTGGACCGGTAGGTATCGATCTTCAGATCATCGTCATTAATCTCGATATCGATATCTTCCTCAATATCCGGGATCACATCACAGGATGCAAAGGACGTCTGCCTTTTGCCTGCCGCATTGAACGGGGAAATACGTACAAGACGATGGACTCCTTTCTCAGAGCGCAGGTAACCGTAGGCATTCTCACCTTTCACTTCAAAGGTAACCCCCTTGATGCCGGCTACATCTCCCTCCAGATAATCCAGTTCTTCCACATTGTAGCCTTTTTTTTCTGCCCATCTTGTATACATACGATACAGCATACCCGCCCAGTCGCAGGACTCCGTACCTCCGGCGCCTGCATGAAGCGTCACGATGGCATTGTCTTTGTCGTACGGACCTGTCAGAAGTGTGCTGATCCGAAGTTCTTCAAACGTCGTCTCGAACTCTTCCAGCTCTTCTTCAATCTCTTTGGATGTCTCCTCATCTGGCTCTTCCTCGCTCATCTCGATAAGAAGTTTCATGTCCTCATATTCTGAGCAGAGCTGTTCGATCTCTTTGACAGAATCCTCAAGCCCCTTCAGTTCTTTCATAACCTGCTGGGAAGTCTCTGGATCATCCCAAAATCCGGGCTCCTCCAGCCTTTTCTGTAATTCTTCAATCCTGAGTTTCTTTGACGCTAAGTCAAAGTGAATCCCTCAGATCTTTCAGCGGTTCTTCATATGCAGTCAGTCTTGACTTTAATTCATCTAATAAAACCACCTTATTCACCTCTTTCTCAAATTTCATTTTGGCATTCTCGCACTAAGGTTTGAACTGCGGCTTACGCCTTGTTCGCGCCAAGTTGCTTTCGGCCGCAGCACTGCTTGTATTTCTTTCCGCTTCCGCACGGACACGGATCGTTCGGATAGATCTTCTTTTCCACCCGCTTCTTAGGCGCGCGTACAGAAGTGTCGTCCTTGTTCGTACCTGTCACTTTCGCAACTTCTTCACGCTCAACTTTCTGCTCTACACGGATATTAAACAGTGTACGGATCGTTGTCTCGGCGATCATATTCGTCATCTCGCCAAACATATTATATCCTGTCATCTTGTACTCAACAAGCGGATCTCTCTGACCGTATGCCTGCAGGCCAATACCCTGACGAAGCTGATCCATATCGTCAATGTGATCCATCCATCTTGCATCGATGACTTTCAGAAGCACGACACGCTCGATCTCACGAATCTGCTCAGCCTCCGGGAACTCTGCTTCTTTCGCCTCATATGCCTTAACTGCCCGTTCTTTTAAAAGGTGCTTCAGTTCTTTCTGTCGCATATCCTGACATTCTTTTACCGACGGCAGTTCCATCATCGGAATTACATTGTGAAGATTGACGTCAAGCCCTTTGATATCCCAGTCCTCTGCGTCCGCCTCAGGCGATGCAAAGCGATCCGTGATATTTTCCACATACTCTGTGATCATATTGTAGATTGTATCGCGCATGCTCTCACCGTCAAGCACTCTGCGTCTCTCACCGTAGATGATCTCTCTCTGCTCATTCATGACCTGATCGTACTCAAGCAGATTCTTACGGATACCGAAGTTGTTAATCTCCAGTTTCTTCTGAGCAGTCTCGATGGCATTAGAAAGCATCTTATGCTCAATCTGCTCGCCCTCCTGAACGCCCAAAGCATTAAACACACCCATCAGACGCTCGGAACCGAACAGACGGAGCAGATCATCCTCCAGTGAGATATAAAAACGTGATTCTCCCGGATCACCCTGGCGACCGCTTCGTCCTCGGAGCTGATTATCAATACGCCTGGACTCATGGCGCTCTGTACCAATGATCTTCAGACCTCCTGCAGCCCGGGCGTCGTCGTCCAACTTAATATCCGTACCACGGCCCGCCATATTGGTGGCTATGGTCACCGCACCATGAAGTCCGGCATCTGCAACAATCTCCGCCTCCTGTTCATGGTATTTTGCGTTCAGCACATTATGTCTGATTCCTTCTTTTTTCAACATACCGCTCAGAAGCTCAGACACCTCAATGGTAATCGTTCCGACAAGTACCGGCTGGCCTTTGTCATGCGCCCGTTTCACCTCATCGACAACAGCTTTGTATTTTTCTTTCTTCGTCTTATATACGGCGTCCTCCAGATCCACACGCTGTACCGGTTTGTTTGTGGGAATCTCGATAACATCCATACCGTATATGTCGCGGAACTCTTTTTCTTCCGTCAGGGCCGTACCTGTCATACCGCTCTTCTTGTCAAATTTATTAAACAGGTTCTGGAATGTGATCGTCGCTAACGTCTTGCTCTCCCGGCGTACCTTCACATGTTCTTTCGCCTCAATTGCCTGATGAAGGCCGTCGGAATAACGCCGCCCTGGCATGATACGTCCGGTAAACTCATCCACGATCATGACTTCGCCCTCCGGCGTCACCACGTAATCCTGAT
>DWXI01000152.1 GCA_019119265.1 Candidatus Mediterraneibacter intestinigallinarum
TTGGGAGTTGGAGGATGATTGCATATTAAAAAACGGGATAGACATTGATATATTATATAGGAATCTTGATGACTTTTCTCAAATGATTCATCTGGTAGTGGATGAGCATATTGCATACAATGGTTATACCACCTGTATGTGGCACAATTTGTTGCATAGTAAGATTCTTTATGATCGGAGTGGACGACTTGAAAAACTGCAAAATAGATATAGAGTTCCTTATCCCACCGAATTGAGAGACAATATTATCCATAAGAATCTGCGCCTTCTGACAGGAAATTTGCCCTCCTATGATACGCAGATCAAAAAAGCCGTTATCCGAAAAGATATGGTAAGCGTAAATCACAGGGCCGCAGCTTTCCTGGAATCCTATTTTGATATTATCTTTGCTTTGAATAATCTGACTCATCCGGGAGAAAAGAGAATGGTTCAGTATGCAAAAGAACATGCCACAATTCTTCCTTTTAGATTTGAAGAAAATCTGGAGCTTTTATTTGAGTCTTTATTTACAGAGCCAGATAAAGCCATTAGGATAATTGAAACGATGAACTTTGAAATTAGAGATATCATTAAATAGAAATCAATAAATATCACAACGGGGAACGCGAAATGAAGACATTGGATATTCTGGACAAGGAAGAAAGAGAATAGAAGAGAAGCGCTGTAAGGCAATAGCCGGACAGCGCTCTTTTAAAATTTTGCTATTTCAGGAAAAATCTCACCATTTTTTCATGCAGCTTCCTATAAGGCTGATACCGCATCGGCAGATCGATCCACGTTTTCTTATCTACAATACTCTTATAATGGGAAAAAGTATCGAATCCTGTCTTTCCGTGATATGCACCCATTCCGCTTTCACCGAATCCGCCAAATCCCATTTCCGTAGTGGCCAGATGGATAATAGTATCGTTGATACAGCCTCCCCCGAACCCGCAGCGTGAAGTCACCTTTTTTGCAGCGGCCTTGTCGGATGTAAAGAAGTAAAGCGCCAGAGGATGTGGCATGATATTGATGCGGCGGATTACTTCATCCAGATTGTCATATATCAGGATCGGCATAACAGGTCCGAAGATTTCTTCCTGCATGACCGCATCGGAAAATGTTACGTTATCCATAACCGTTGGCTCAATACGTAGCGCTTTTCGGTCGGAATTTCCACCGTGTATAACTTTCTTTTCATCGATCAGACCCAGTATACGGTCAAAATGCTTTTCATTAATGATATTTCCGTAATTCGGATTGTGAAGCGGCTGCTTGCCATACTGTTTCTGGATTTGTTTCTTCACTTCTTTTATCAGCTTGTCTTTTATAGACCGATGACAGTATACATAATCCGGCGCAACACAGGTCTGTCCGCAGTTCAGATATTTTCCGAAGACGATTCGTCTTGCCGCAAGCTTGATATCAGCTGTCTGATCCACGATGCACGGGCTCTTTCCTCCCAGTTCCAGCGTGACCGGGGTCAGATATTCTGCGGCATTTCGCATAACCTCTTTTCCTACAGCCTGACTGCCGGTGAAAAAGATATAATCAAAATGCTCATGCAGAAGGCAGGTGTTTTCTGCCCGTCCGCCGGTTACCACGGCCACATACTGTGGCTCAAAGCACTCGGAAAGGATGTGCAGGATCACTTCACTGGTGTGGGGAGAGTAGGCGCTGGGCTTTACTACAGCTGTATTTCCGGCAGCCAGTGCGTCTACAAGTGGAGAGAGCGTCAGCATAAAAGGATAATTCCACGGACTCATGATCAGCGTCACGCCATACGGCGACGGCTTCTTACAGCTCCGGGAATGGAACTGTGCCAGCGGTGTCCGGACTCTTTTTTCTGCTGCAAAACGTTTGGTATGCTTCAGCATATAACTGATTTCCTCCAGCACCATACCTGTTTCGCACATATAACTTTCAAATGCGCTTTTCCCTAAATCTTTCTTGAGCGCATTATGGATCTCTGTCTCATGATAGGAAATGGCATTATAAAGTTTCTGAAGTGCCGTGAGACGCGTACTGACCGGAAGTGTGGCCCCGGTCTGAAAATATTTTCTCTGCCTGGTAACGATATCTTTAATTTCCTGTTCCGTCATGTTCAACTGCTCCTTTTCCTGAAATATTGTTTTCTGTATTTGGTAAGCTTCCCGAATCTTCCACAGTCTTTGTCATCAGCATCTGATAAAATGGTTCAAGTTCCAATGCATCCATAAGAACAGGAACCGGATAGAGCGGATTGGCCTCCTTGTCCGCATAATGTGCAAGCTTTGGGATATCTGTCTCCTGTATCTCAGGGATTTTATCACCGATACCAAACCGTTTCTTCATATCTTTAACAGCCTGTATAAACATGACAGCAGCCTCGTCGTGCGGTGTGTTCTCATCTGCAAGTCCGGCAGCAATTGCCAGACGTGAGAGCTTCTTGTGGACCTTCTCTCCGTAGGCTTCCAGAAGCATGGGAAGTATCACTGCATTGGCAAGCCCGTGCGGAACATTATATTCCCCGCCCAGAGAGTGGGCGATAGCATGTACATATCCTACGTATGATTTTGTAAATGCGCATCCCGCATAGAACGAAGCGTGGAGCATATTGCGGCGAGCTTCCACATTACCGCCGTCATTGTAAGCAGTATCAATGTTTTCAAAGATTAATTTCACAGCCAGAAGAGCATCCTTTCTTGTTCCATATGTAGTGGAATTGCCAATATATGCCTCAACCGCATGGGTCAGGGCATCCATACCGGTAGTCGCCGTAATAAACGGAGGCAGACTAAGAGTCACCTTGGGATCAAGGACTGCATATCGAGGAATCAGTGGGAAGTCATTGATGGCATATTTATAACGGGTCTGTGCATCCGTGATTACCGCCGCAAGCGTCGTCTCACTCCCGGTACCTGCAGTAGTGGGAACAGCCATCAGAAGCGGAAGCTTTTTATGTACTTTTGAGATTCCCTTCATTTTCGCAAGAGACTGCTTTGGCTTGGCAATGCGGGCTCCCACGGCTTTGGCACAGTCCATGCTGGACCCACCGCCAAAACCAATGATACAGTCGCAGCTTTCGCTTAAATAAATATCCACTGCTTCTGCAACATTATCAGTGGTAGGATTGGCTACCGTCTTGTCATAAATACAGCAGGAAATATCTGCACTTGCAAGCGCCTTTTCCAGACGACGTGTCAGCCCCAGTTTCCGAATGCCTGCATCAGTGATGATCAGAACTTTGTTGCATTTCTTCTTCTGGATAATTTCCGGCAGAGTTTTTACACTGCCGACGATCTTAGGTTTTCGATAGGGCAGGAACGGCAGGGCAATTTTTAATCCTGTCTGAAAGGTCCTGCAATAGATTTTCTTTAGAGGGTTCATGGTAACAGATCCTTTCCGGCGCAGGAAAATACTGCGCTTCTCATGTTTTAACAGAAAAAATATTAGCAGTTGTGCTTTGCTTTGTCAATAAATCAGCTATTGACATTATCAGGTATATAACGATAATAATAAGTGGAGAAAATATAGAAAACAGGAGCATTTAAAAATGAAAATAGCAGTAACTTATAATAACGGGAATATTTTCCAGCATTTTGGAAGAACAGAGCAGTTTAAGGTGTACGAAGTCGAGGATAATAAAGTAGTTTCCAGCGAAGTGATCGGTTCCAACGGAGTCGGACACGGTGCGCTGGCTGGGCTTCTGTCTGACCGTTCTGTAGATGTGCTGATCTGTGGCGGTATCGGAGGAGGCGCTCAGGCGGCTCTTGCCGAGGCAGGCGTAGAATTGTGCGCAGGCGCCGAGGGTGATGCAGATCAGGCAGTGGAAGCCTACCTGAAAGGCGAACTAGTATCTATCGGTGCAAACTGTGACCATCACGGCGAAGGACACACATGCGGAGACCATGAGGAAGGACATTCCTGCGGTTCCGGGTGCGGAGACAGCTGCAGAGGCGGATGCGGTGTTCACACAACGTTGACCGGACGTAATGTAGGAAAAACCTGCCGCACACACTACAGAGGAACATTTAACGACGGAACTCAGTTTGATTCCTCCTACGATCGCGGGGAGCCGCTTGAATTCGTATGCGGCGCCGGGCAGATGATCAAAGGATTTGACGCAGCCGTAGCTGATATGGAGGTCGGACAGGTAGTAGATGTGCATCTGATGCCGGAAGACGCTTATGGCATGCCGGACCCGAATGCAGTCTTTACCCTTGAAATTGCTCAGCTGCCGGGTTCAGAGGAGCTGGAGGCAGGACAGCAGGTATATCTTACGAACCAGTATGGACAGCCGTTCCCGGTAAAAGTTACAGCGAAAGATGATACAACGATCACCTTTGATGCAAATCATGAGATGGCCGGAAAAGAACTGAATTTCCGTATTGAGCTGGTAGAAGTGAAATAGGACGCCAAGTATTTTTCAGAATACCAGGTATCATAAAAAATCGTACTTGTCGAAACGCAGGGGCGGTCATATAATTAAAGCAGTTCAAAAATATGACTCATCAAGGAGGATACAAGTATGACGAATGTCCAAAAGGTAAACAAATTCTTAGATGATGCAAAAACATTTTACTTTCTGACCACAGACGGAGATCAGCCGAAAGGACGTCCTTTTGGTTTTCATATGCTGGATGGAGATAAACTGTATTTTGGCTGCGGAACATTTAAGAATGTATTTTCACAGCTCACAAAAAATCCGAAGGTAGAAGTACTTGCAGTTTCCGGACAGGAGTTCATGCGCTATGACGGTGTTGTAAAAATCGTGAAAGATGAAGCTCTTTTGGAAAAGGTAAGAGCAGCTATGCCGCAGATTATGAGTTTATATGACCAAAATGGATGGGAAATGGGAATGTTCTACCTTGAAAACGGACATGCAGAAATCCGTGGGATGCTGGATTTAAAGGAAGAGTTTGATGTATAAGAGGGAATGAGAATGAAGCAGTTATTTGAAACGGACACGACAATTGAAGAACGATTCGGGAAATGCCCCTTTGCTACAGCGCAGAGCTTGATTTCCGGAAAATGGGCAATACTGATTTTACATTACCTGGAAGATGGTCCTGTCCGTTTCAATGAGCTTCAGCGTCTTATGCCAAAAATGACACATGCAACATTATCCGTTCAGTTAAAAAACCTGGTGGAGAATGGTTTGGTCGAACGAAAGCAGTATGAGTCTGTTCCTGTAAAAGTGGAGTACTCTTTAACAGAAATCGGAAAAGAATTTCGTCCTGTGATGGATGCACTGCAAGAGTGGGGAGAGAAATATATTGATTGTATGAACGATAAATCAAACAGCGCAGGATAGATACAAAATGTATTTGGATTATTTTAGGATTACATATTAAGGATAGTAAGCTAGCGTAAATCAGGAAAAATTTAAAATATGATACGAGTGCTTTTCGTGTGCCACGGCAGTATCTTGAAAAGTTCCGGAAAAGCCAGTAAAATCAATAGTTTCACGAAGCAAAAGGGCGCTTACTACACCATTTTTGAAAGTGCCTTGATGTGACAAACTTTATAGATGATACAGTGAAGCGACGATATTCTTAAAAAGGAGTATCGTCGCTTGCTGCTAAATCTGATGCGTGAGTATCCAGTCCAGTAAATCAGAAGATTGAATGGTGCCTGCAGCTAATTGCAGGATGATATCGGACAATTCTGTTTGCGTATACTGTAATTCGATTCCGTTTAAGGCGAGGAACACCAACATGACGTGTGCGCCGATACGCTTGTTTCCGTCCACAAAGGGATGATTTTTTACCAGACTAAAGCAAAGACGGGCTGCCTTCTGCTGGAGTGATGGGTAGACATCTTCTTCAGCAAAGGTCTGGAAGGGGGCATTCAGCGCAGAGTCCAGCATTCCTTCATCGCGCAGGCCGGATGAGCCTCCAGTTTCTGCAATGAGTTGTTCATGCAGCAGAAGTATCTGCGGTTTGGATAATCGGATCATTTGGCAAGTACCTCGTAAGCCTGCCGGTTCTTCTCGATGAGACGTTTGGAAATGGCCAAGACATCTTCATCGGTGGCAAGTTGTTCTTGTTCAGCGGCACTGAATTCCATGACCAGATATCGGGGAACATTATTTTTTAATATGATAACAGAACCGTTCTCATCTACGAGGCGGGCCACTTTAGAGAAGTTTTGATTGGCATCGGTGATAGAAACCAGGTTTTTTGTATTGATATTCATAACAAGACCTCCTTTGCTTTTACTTTTATTATATCTAAAAATAGGAGAAATTCAACCTATTTAAAAAATTACAGGCAGAAACGGTCAAAATTTTTACGATGGAGTGGCCAAGGAACGAGCGTAGTAGCGAGAAAGGAATGTCATGACCAAAGAAACGGGAGGTGGCACGATGCAGGAAATTCATCAGGCTCCAGGCAGCCGGAAGGTAGAGATTCCAATCAGAGAAAAGTATATGCTGACCATCAACGAGGCGGCTGCCCATATCAGCATCGGAGTTAAGAAGTTAAGGAGAATGGCAGAAGACAATGAGGGAAAGCAATGAGGGAAAGTTTTCGATTACGATAGGGAGCCGATACCTTCCAGGGAAAATTTGAAGAATATATTGATTCTTTAATCGATGGAGAAAGTGAGGACGAACCGGATGAGTAAACCGATTCTCGAAGAAAAAAGATATTTTAAATCCGAATGAGGCGATTGAACTATTTGTACTCAGCAGAAGAAAGTTTTATAAGCTGTTGAAAGAAAACCGGAAGCTGGGATTTCTGGCTATGTATGGTTCCAGAAAGCTGATTATCCGGTCAGAATTCCAGAAATATCTGGATAAGCACCCGGAATTGAAAAGGAGGGGAAGCTGATGGCAGGCAGGAGGCGTGACTCCAAGCACCGGGTTCTCCGGCGGGGAGAATCCATTCGGTCCGATGGGAAATACTAGTTTAAGTACCATGTGAATGGGACTCCGCATTTTGTATACAGTTGGCGGTTGGAACCAACGGACAAACTTCCAGCAGGGAAAAAGCCCTGCCTATCCCTTCGGGAACTGGAAAAGCAGATCGGCTATGATTTGGATTCTTTATCTGATCCCACTGGAAAGAACATGACAGTGGAGGAACTGGTAGAAAGGTATCTGTCAACGAAAACCGGGGTAAAACCGAATACCCTGGCGAATTACAAATTTGTGAAGAACCTTATGAAAAAGGAGCCCTTTAATGGGAAGAAGATTTCCCAGGTCAAGACTTCGGACGCAAAGCTGTTCTTGATTAAACTTCAGCAGGACGGCAGAAGGTACAGCACGATCAAGACAGTCCGGGGCGTGCTGCGGCCCGCTTTTCAGATGGCGGTGGATGATGATGTTCTCCGCAAAAACCCATTTGGCTTTGAACTTGCCACGGTGGTAGTCAACGACAGCGTGACCAGGGAGGCGATTACCAGAAAACAGATGCGACAGTTCTTGAAATTCGTCCATGACGATAATGTGTACTGTAAGTATTATGAAGTAGTTTATATCCTT
>DWXI01000153.1 GCA_019119265.1 Candidatus Mediterraneibacter intestinigallinarum
GGTTTTGACAAAGGTCAGGAGAGTGAACTCGGTGCAGTAAACGTTATGACAGGTATCTACACAGGCCGTTCACCGAAAGACAAATATATCGTTATGGATGAAAACTCCAAAGATACAGTTTGGTGGACATCTGATGAATATCCGAATGACAATCATCCGGCAACACAGGAAGCATGGGATTCAGTAAAGGATCTTGCGATTAAGACACTCTCCAATAAGAGACTGTTTGTTGTAGATGCATTCTGCGGAGCAAACAAAGACACACGTATGGCTATCCGTTTCATCGTGGAAGTTGCATGGCAGGCACACTTCGTAACAAATATGTTCATCCGTCCGACAGCAGAGGAACTGGAAAACTTCGAGCCGGATTTCGTAGTATACAACGCTTCCAAGGCAAAAGTAGAGAACTACAAGGAACTGGGTCTCAGATCTGAGACAGCAGTTATGTTCAATATCACAAGCCGCGAGCAGGTGATCGCAAACACATGGTACGGCGGAGAGATGAAGAAAGGTATGTTCTCTATGATGAACTACTATCTGCCGCTTAAAGGTATCGCTTCCATGCACTGTTCAGCAAACACAGATATGAATGGAGAAAACACAGCTATCTTCTTCGGCCTTTCAGGAACAGGTAAGACGACTCTTTCTACAGATCCGAAGAGACTTCTCATCGGTGACGATGAGCACGGCTGGGATGACAATGGTATCTTCAACTTCGAGGGCGGATGCTATGCGAAAGTTATTGACCTTGACAAAGATTCTGAGCCGGATATCTACAATGCGATCAAGAGAAACGCTCTTCTTGAGAACGTTACACTTGACTCTGACGGAAAAATCGACTTTACAGACAAGAGTGTGACAGAGAATACACGTGTATCCTACCCGATTGATCACATTGAGAAGATCGTTCGTCCGGTATCTGCGGCTCCGGCAGCGAAGAACGTAATCTTCTTGTCAGCTGATGCATTTGGAGTACTTCCGCCGGTATCTGTACTTACGCCGGAGCAGACAGAGTACTACTTCCTGTCAGGCTTCACAGCTAAACTTGCAGGTACAGAGCGCGGTATCACAGAGCCTACACCGACATTCTCCGCATGTTTCGGACAGGCATTTCTTGAGTTGCACCCGACAAAATATGCAGAGGAGCTCGTTAAGAGAATGAAAGAGAGCGGAGCGAAAGCTTACCTCGTAAATACAGGATGGAACGGAACAGGAAAACGTATCTCCATCAAAGATACACGTGGTATCATTGATGCAATCTTAAGCGGAGCGATCCTTGATGCACCGACAAAGACAATCCCGCACTTTAACTTCGAAGTTCCGACAGAGCTTCCGGGAGTTGATCCGGCTATCCTTGATCCTCGCGACACATATGCTGACGCTTCCGAGTGGGAGACAAAAGCAAAAGATCTTGCTGCAAGATTCGTTAAGAACTTCAAGAAATACGAGAGCAACGAGCTTGGAAAAGCACTTGTTGCAGCAGGTCCGCAGGAGTAAGATACAGAAGTATCAAAAATATCAATTATGTAAAATAACAGCAGGTTGTCCGGCATATACCGGGCAGCCTGCTGTTTGTTATGCCGATGAGTCAAGTCCCGCATGCTTCCGGTGCAGCAACCGCAAAGTTGCGCAATAGTTGGTGGATGCACCCCGCTCTTTCTGGTATCATGTACATATCAAACAAGGAGGTGGGAATAATGCGGATAACATTTATAATGATCATAATTAATCTTATAATTTTTATCATATTTATTACGGCAGTGGTCTATCTTTTCCTGTTAATTGTCAGGGCATTAAAAAAGTATATCAATTCTCAGGATGTGAGAAAAGAAAAATCAGAGACGCGGAGGTCACTGGGAGAAGTGATAAAGAAGTACCGTACAGACAATAAAATGACACAGGAGTTTGTGGCTGAATCTCTGGGGGTAAGCAGGCAGGCTGTCTCAAAGTGGGAACAGGGCAGCTCCGAACCGTCGACTTCAAATATGATCGCATTGGCAAAGCTTTACGGAGTTGCGCCGGAAGAGCTGCTAAAGGATGTAAAGAATGTATGAGATCCGTGTTTGTTCCAGAGATCATGTAATATTTCGGATAGCAAAAATTGTCAAATGTAAAGTTGACGCAGAAAAAATGGGAACTGCATCGCCATGCCGGCCCGCTTTACCTCAAAGATTTGAATGGGTGTAACGGCGAAAGGAAATGTTCGTTCATTAGAATTTCTGAAACAAACACGAATTTTTATTCTTCTTCGAAATGATCCCTTAGCTTCTGAATTGCACTTTTTTCTATTCTTGATACGTAAGAACGGGAAATACCAAGTTGCCTGGCGATTTCCCGTTGAGTATATTCTTCGCCGCTATAAAGTCCGTATCTCATTTTTAAAACGAGCTTTTCTCTCGGAGAAAGCTCGTTTTCGACTTTTTCGTAGAGTTTTTGTATGTTTTCTTTGAGATGGATTTTTTCGGGAACATCAACTTCGTCGGTTTCAATAATATCATAGAGCTTGATCTCGTTCCCTTCCCGGTCTGTACCGATTGGCTCGTAAAGTGAAATTTCTTTTGAAGCCTTTCTTTTTGAGCGTAAATGCATTAATATTTCATTCTCTATACATCGTGATGCGTAAGCCGCCAGCCGATTACCTTTATTTGGATTAAAAGTAACAACGGCCTTGATCAGTCCGATCGTACCAATGGAAATAAGGTCCTCGGAATCTTCTTCTAGATTCTGATATTTCTTAATGACATGAGCCACAAGACGCAAATTACGCTCAATCAGGATGTGCTTTGCTTCGAGGTCGCCCTCCGTGTATTTCTGGATGTAATATTTTTCTTCCGATGGAGTGAGAGGAGACGGAAAAGATTGCACGATGACACCTCTTTAGCACATTTGATATAGTTTATGAAATAAAAGAAAGGATTGTGCTTTTCCACCTAAAAGAAGGACAGAGGGGAACATGCGAAAAGCAGGAAATAAAATTGGATATTGACAGTGGCTGTGTGATGGCGGTATTATTGACATACATTTCCGAAAGAATTCATTTTCGGTAATCTTACTCTTCAGAAAGAGTATCTGGCCGGGTCGGCCGGGAATTCAGCGTTATTATCAGTGGTGTTTCAAAGTGTGAGAAACTTGGTGGATAGGGAACTCAGTGGAAAGGAGTGCAGATGAGTTTCAGCACAATTTTATCCGCAGCGATTGCGGGACTAAGGGTGGAGTTTGTTCGTGTGGAGGCGGATGTATCAAACGGCCTGCCCGTATTTCATATGGTTGGTTATCTGTCGTCAGAGGTGAAAGAAGCCGGTGAAAGAGTACGTACGGCCATCAAAAATTCCGGTTTTGATTATCCGGCAAAACGTACGGTAATCAATCTGTCTCCGGCGACTTTGAGAAAGAAAGGGGCTTCCTTTGATCTGCCGATCGCTGTGTCGATCCTGGCATCTTTGGGGCAGATATCTCCGGAAAAAATAGAAAAGTGTCTGATTATCGGTGAACTGAGTCTTGACGGACAGGTGAGAAAAGTGCCGGGAATACTTCCGATTGCTATGGAAGCTCTGGAAAACGGGATTACCTGCTGTATTGTTCCAAAGGAAAATGAAAGGGAAGGCAGACTGGTTAAAGGCATGGCTGTGATAGGAGTTGAAAATCTGTGTGATGCGGTCGAGTTTTTGCAGGAGATGAAGGGGGAAAAAGCAGGTGAGAAGAGTGAAACGGGAACTATGGAGGACCATGCGGATGACGTGATTTCAGACTTTTCAGAGATAAAAGGACAGGAGAATGTAAAGAGAGCGGCAGAGATCGCTGTAGCAGGGGGGCATAATCTTCTGATGATCGGACCACCCGGAAGCGGGAAGTCCATGACGGCAAAATGTATTGCCGGTATCCTTCCACCGCCGGATATAAGAGAGAGCATAGAGATTACAAAGATATACAGTGTTATGGGGCTTTTAAATGAAGACAGACCGTTGATACGTACAAGACCATTCCGCGAGGTACATCACACGGCGACAAGAGCTGCCCTGATTGGAGGCGGAGGAATCCCGCAGCCAGGGGAGATCAGTCTTGCCCATGGAGGTGTACTTTTTTTGGATGAACTTTCAGAGTTTCGCAAAAGTGTACTTGAAGTGCTCAGACAGCCTCTGGAAGAACAAAAGATTCAGATATCAAGAACTCATGGAAACTACGCATTTCCTGCAGGATTTATGCTGGTAGCCGCAATGAATCCATGCCCTTGCGGATATTATCCGGATATGGAAAAGTGCACATGTACGCCTGTACAGATTCAGAATTATCTGAGCAGAATCAGCCATCCGTTTTTGGATAGAATAGATTTGTGCGTAGAAGCATCGCGGATCCGATACGATGATTTGATGGGGGAACATGATGCGGAAAGTTCAGCCGTGATACGGGAACGGGTATGCAGGGCGCGGGAAATACAGAATGAACGGTACAAAGGAACGGATATTCTGATAAACGCCAGGCTGAAGGCGGAAGATCTGAAACATTATTGTGTATTGGGAAAAAGAGAAAACAATCTGATGGAACGTGCTTTTACTGTGATGGGTCTGACGGCGCGGGGATATCACAGAATCTTAAGGACAGCCCGTACAATCGCAGATATGGACGGAGAAACAAATATCAGAGAGAAACATTTGAGAGAAGCGCTTGGTTACAGGATGGTAGACAGAAAATACTGGGGGTAATTATGAAATACGAATACTGGATGGCACGTATACAGGGAGTACCGGTTTATAAAAAAATAAGATTGAGAGAATGCATGAAAAGTGCAGAAGCAATTTATTATATAGAAGAAATACAATTACAAAAAATACGGTTCTTGAATGAAAACGAGAGAAATAAAATTATGCAGGCGCAAAAAAATATTGGATTTTCAGTCGAGTATGAGAAAATGCTTGAGAAATCAATCCGTTTTGTTCCGTATTTTTCAGACGAGTATCCGAAACAACTAAGAGAAATCCCGGATTTTCCGTATGCGATTTATGTTAAGGGAAGGCTGCCTGGAGAAGAACAAAAGAATGTCGCGCTTATTGGTGCAAGGCGCTGTACGCCGTATGGCGAGAAATATGCTATCGATTTTGCCCGTGCACTGGCGGAATGCGGTGTAGGTATCATAAGCGGAATGGCGAGGGGGATTGATGGAATGGGGCACAGAGGCGCACTTCTTGCAGGGGGACAGACTTATGCTGTACTTGGATCTGGTGTAGACGTATGTTATCCTCGGGAACACAGCGGCCTTTATACGGATATTCTGGAGCAGGGAGGCGGTATTCTGTCAGAACAGCCGCCGGGAACGGCTCCGTTGCCGAAAAACTTTCCGGCGCGCAACCGCATTATAAGCGGGCTGTCGGATGCGGTCCTTGTACTGGAGGCCGGGGAAAAAAGCGGATCACTCATTACGGTTGATATGGCCCTGGAACAGGGCCGCGATGTCTATGCTCTTCCAGGCCCTGTGAACAGTACGTTGAGCTATGGATGCAATCGTCTGATAAGGCAGGGCGCAGGTCTTTTGCTGTCGCCGGACAGCCTTATTGAAGAGTGGAATCTGAAAAAAACAAGAAACTTCTGTGGGAGTAAAAAGGAGATCAAAAATGAAAAAACGCTTGAAAGTACCGAAAAATTGGTGTATAGTTGTCTCGGTTTGTATCCCAAGGATTTGAATCAGCTTGTCCGCGAGACAAAACTGGATATTAAAGATGTTCTGGAAAAGCTGATCTCTTTGGAGTTGCAAGGTCTTATATGCGAAATATCAAAAAATCATTATATTATATCAGGCTGAACATATAAAGAAAGCCGGATGGAGGAATCAGATTTATGGCACATTATCTTGTAATCGTGGAGTCACCTGCGAAAGTTAAAACGATCAAAAAATTTTTGGGAAGTAATTATACGGTCGCAGCATCCCAAGGACACGTACGGGATCTTCCGAAAAGCTCCCTTGGAATTGATATCGAACATGATTATGAGCCGAAATATATTACGATTCGAGGAAAAGGCGATATTCTGGCCAGTCTGAGAAAAGAAGTAAAAAAATCTGACAAAGTATTCCTGGCTACTGACCCTGACCGGGAAGGAGAGGCAATTTCCTGGCATCTTGCGGCGGCACTAAAACTTGATGAGAAAAAGATGCGCCGTATTACCTTTAATGAGATTACAAAAAATGCCGTGAAGACATCGTTGAAAGCACCTCGTGATATTGATATGAACTTGGTTAACGCACAGCAGGCCAGGCGTGTTCTCGACCGTATGGTTGGATATCTGATCAGTCCGCTTCTCTGGGCAAAAGTAAAGAGAGGCTTGAGCGCCGGGCGTGTTCAATCCGTCGCACTCCGTCTTGTGGCAGACAGGGAGGAAGAAATCAATGCATTTATTCCGGAAGAATACTGGACTCTGGATGCGGTTCTCAAGATTAAAGGGGAGAAACGTCCGCTGATTGCCAGATTTTATGGAACGGATAAGAAAAAAATCACGATTCATTCAAAGGAGGAGCTAAGCGGCATTCTCGATAAAATCGGAAATGAGAAGTTTAGGATTACAGATATCAAGACAACGGAGCGCATTCGCAAAGCGCCTCTGCCGTTTACCACGAGTACGCTTCAGCAGGAGGCTGCAAAGGCGTTGAATTTTGGAACACAGAAAACCATGCGCATTGCCCAGCAGCTCTATGAAGGCGTTGACATCAAGGGAAATGGAACAGTTGGTGTGATCACCTATCTGCGTACGGATTCGACGAGAATTGCAGATGAGGCGGACACCGCTGCACGAGAATATATCTCTGCAAATTATGGTAAAGAATACGCGGCTGTAAAGCAGAAAGCTGCTGATAGCGGCAAAAAAATACAGGATGCGCACGAAGCGATCCGTCCGACAGATATTACAAGAACACCGGCATCTCTGAAAGATTCTCTGACAAGGGATCAATTCAGGCTTTATCAGCTGATCTGGAAGAGATTTGCGGCAAGTCGTATGAATCCGGCCAGATATGAAGCGACTTCAGTGAGGATTGGAGCGGGCGGATACTGTTTTACGGTAGCTGCCTCTAAATTGCTGTTTGATGGCTTCAGGTCGGTGTATACAGAAGCTGACGAAGAAAAAGAAGAGAGCAACGTTCTTGTTGGTAATCTGAGTATGGACACTGCTTTGACAAAGGAAGAGTTTGATTCCAAGCAGCATTTTACACAGCCACCGGCTCATTATACAGAAGCCAGTCTTGTAAAAGCGCTGGAGGAGCTTGGTATTGGCCGTCCAAGTACTTATGCGCCGACGATCTCCATTATCCTGGGTCGCAGATATGTAATCAAAGAGGCTAAGAATCTGTACATTACTGAGATAGGAGAGGTAGTCAATAATATGATGAAACAGTCTTTCCCCAGTATAGTAGACGTGAACTTTACGGCTAATATGGAAGGCCTCCTTGATATGGTTGAAGAGGGAAAGGTAGAGTGGAAAGAGATTATCCGTAATTTCTATCCCGATCTTGAAGAAGCTGTTAAGAAAGCTGAGAAAGAGCTGGAGACAGTAAAGATTGAGGATGAGGTGACAGATGTAATCTGTGAAGAGTGCGGAAGAAATATGGTTATCAAATACGGGCCCCATGGAAAATTCCTGGCATGTCCGGGATTTCCGGATTGCCGCAATACGAAGCCGTATCTGGAAAAGATCGGAGTTCCGTGTCCGGTCTGCGGCAAAGATGTGGTGATTCGAAAAACAAAGAAGGGCAGGAAATACTATGGATGTGAGAATAATCCTGAGTGCGATTTCATGTCCTGGCAGAAACCATCCAGAGAAAAGTGTCCGGAATGCGGCGGTTATATGGTTGAAAAAGGAAATAAGCTGGTTTGTGCAAACGAAAAATGCGGTTATGTCACAGCTTTAGACAAGAAGAAAGAATAAAAGATTGCCTAAATTGCATTGCTATTCTGAAAATTGTATGATAATATATGTTTATCTAGCGGTTTATTGACATTTGTATATACAATTATGGTATGCAGAACATATATGGAGGAAATAATGAGCGTACAATTATT
>DWXI01000011.1 GCA_019119265.1 Candidatus Mediterraneibacter intestinigallinarum
ATCAGATAGCGGCAGTTTTTATCTTGCAGGGGTATCTGGATCATTTGCATATGAAAACAGTTCTGTCGCAGGAGACAGATGAGAAGGATATTTTTGCAAGAGAATGATGATAAGGGGCATTTTTTATGGAAAAAGTAAGATTTACTTTTGCAGATGAAAATGGGGAAGACGAGTTTTTTGTACTTGAAGAGACGCGGATTAATGGAAACGGATACATACTTGTGACAGACTCCGAGGAAGACGACGCGGAATGCCTTATCCTGAAAGAAACGGGTAATCAGGGCGAGGGTGAAAGTGTGTATGAAATCGTAGAGGACGAGACGGAACTTCTGGCAGTTTCAAAAGTATTCGAAGAATTGCTGGAAGACGTAAATATAGAAATGTAAGGTGTTTTAGCTTTTACAATAGATCTATTTAGATAATTGCGAAACTCGCGAAGCTTGGTCGTAATCTTGAACCAAAGCAAAGAAGACTTTGTGTAGAGCATGAATTCTGGAATGAAAAGTGGATAATCGGACATTTTAGGCGCACTTTAATAAGCTATCGGCTTTATGAAAGTGGTAAGTCCTATGCTATGAGTGGCTTTAAGCTTCGAATGTATTCATGATGTTTGATTTTATCGGCGAGAACAACAGTAATGAGCTGTGTGATACCCGCAAGGATCAGATCAGCATGCAGCGTCTTCTCATTTTGTGTTCGGCGGCCTGCAAGACAGAGATTATCTTTGATGTGGTTGATATCTCTTTCGACAACAGTCCTTGTTTTATAGGTGTTATCCCATTCTTCGGTTCCGCGGATCGTTCCGGGATAAGCGCGCAGATCCTTTTCCGGATAGACATAAACCATACGACCGCATCTTGAAGTGGTACAAGGGTTTTCGCAACAGCATTGTCTATGAGCTTTTTGGGTGGATCTATCGTAAGCCCATATCATTTTGGGACAGACAAACTTGAATCTGGTAACACCGCTTCTTAGTTTAGAAGTGCATTCGTACTTCATCGGGAGCGAAGGGTCATGAGGACAACAGGGGATCCCGTTTTCGTTGATGATATAATCCTGATTTTCAAGACCTGATCTTGCATTTAGTGGAATATATGCTTTCTGGAAATGCTTGTCCTTACCAAAAGTATCACCGGTAAGAAGGCTCTTATAGAGCTGTACAGTATCAAAAGCCGCATCACCAAGGAATGTTTTCGGATTGATCAGAGGATGTCTGGAAAAGAAGTCCTTAAGTGTTGGGATCAAAAGTTTTGAATCGTGAACACATTTATCTTCGTCAGGAGAATCGGATTTCTTTTTCACAACGATGTCAGGATGAGAGGCCATAAAATCTTTGTTATAAAAAGAAATATGGCGGATGATGCCAAGGCCATTGGTAACGATGCCGAACTTGAAGACGTAGCAAAAATGTCCATTGATATACAGTTGCTTGATTTCAGGATTCGCAGAAGCGTGGGAGGGCATGGAAGCGTAGGCAGCCTTATAAGGATCGTAGGATTTATCAAAGCCCTGAGCTTTCGCATATGTCTTAAGCTGCCGAATGATCCGATGGGCATATTTAGGATTATTTTCGGTAACGAATGCTTCAATTCCGGAAGAATCGAAGATGGTCATATCTGCTTTTGCGGAATCAATGGCCTGGCAGATAGGCTCTGTAATATCAACAAGTTGATCAAATACGAGCTGAAGATCATCTAAAAAGTCTTGTTTGAAACGAGTGATTTTAGAAGCATCTGGGACTTTGGTAAAACCGCAGAATTCGCGAAGCGGTTTTGAGTAAGCGAGAAAAGTCAGGAGAAGCTGGTCTGTAGGAATTGAGAAAATACGTTGAATGATCAAAGCCCACAGGAAAGCTTGCAAGGGGTATTTACGGGTTCTGCCCGTTGATGCATAAAAATGATTTCTGAAAGAAATCGGAATAATTTCATCAATATCGATATGAGTTTCTAATAGGGAAAGAAACGCAGGTTTGTCATTTTCAAATTTTTCTTGGCAATCTGAAAAAACATCTGCCAGAGAAAGCTGTTTATATGGTATCATAGGTATCAGAATAACTCCTTTCTTGGATGATGGTTTATAGTTTTTGGCAACTCTATTATACCATATCAGGTGAGGAGTTATTTGTATTTTAGTAACAGAAAATACCGTATTTATGCGGTTTATGGCGTTTCGCAAACGCCTATATAATGGATATCTGAGAGGAGGAGTACCAAAATGATACTCGCATGTCATAACATTGAAAAATCTTTCGGCGACCACGTGATCGTCCATGAGGGTTCTTTTCATATAGAAGAAAGAGAAAAAGCTGCCCTGGTCGGCATCAACGGCGCCGGTAAATCTACTATATTAAAAATGATCATGGATGAGGAGCCGCTTGACGGCGGGGATATCATTCTCGCCAAAGGAAAAACGATCGGTTATCTCGCCCAGCACCAGAACATGATCCCGGACGGTACGATTTACGAAGAGGTGCGTTCCGCGAAGGCTGATATCATAGAGATGGAAAAAAGGATCCGTTCAATCGAGCTGGAATTAAAAACCCTCTCCGGAGAGGAACTGGAAAGCCGCCTTGATACATACAATCGCCTGCAGTCCGAATTTGAGTCGCGTAACGGGTATGCCTGCGAAAGTGAGATCGTCGGCGTTCTCAAAGGTCTTGGTTTTGCAGAGGAGGATTTCAGCAAAAAGACAGATACCCTTTCTGGAGGTCAGAAGACGCGCGTAGCGCTAGGAAAACTGCTGCTCACCAATCCGGATATCCTGCTCCTGGACGAGCCCACCAACCATCTGGATCTGAATTCCATTGCATGGCTGGAGACTTATCTGATCAACTATCCCGGAGCTGTTTTTATCGTATCCCACGACCGCTATTTCCTGAACCGTGTAGTAACCAAAGTCGTAGAAATTGAAAATGGTGAAATCCGGATGTATATGGGCAATTACAAAGCCTACTCGGAAAAGAAACAGCAGCTTCGCGACGCCCGCCTCAAAGAGTATTACAACCAGCAGAGAGAGATCAAACATCAGCAGGCTGTCATCGACAGACTGAAATCCTTCAACCGTGAGAAATCCATCCGCCGTGCGGAAAGCCGCGAGAAGATGCTGGAAAAGATCAAACCGGTAGAAAAACCGGTGGAAGTCAATACAGAGATGCATTTCACTCTTGAGCCGTCCTGTGTCAGCGGCAATGATGTTCTGACCGTAGAACACCTTTCGAAGCAGTTTGACGGGCAGGTGCTTTTTCGCGATGTCAATTTTGAGATCAAGCGCGGAGAACACGTTGCAGTGATCGGAGACAACGGGACCGGCAAGACAACACTTCTGAAGATATTAAACCAGGTACAGAATGCGGATACCGGTTCCTTTACACTTGGAGCAAAAGTCCAGATCGGATATTATGATCAGGAACACCATGTGCTCCATGATGAAAAAACGATATTTGAGGAGATTTCCGATGCCTATCCGACACTGAACAACACACAGATCCGGAATACGCTGGCTGCCTTTCAGTTTACCGGAGATGAGGTATTCAAAGAAATCCGCTCCTTGAGCGGCGGGGAAAAAGGGCGTGTATCCCTTGCCAAGCTCATGCTTTCCGAAGCGAACTTTCTGATTCTGGATGAGCCCACCAACCATCTGGACATCGCATCAAAGGAAATACTGGAGGAAGCTCTCAACAACTACAGTGGAACTGTCCTTTATGTTTCTCATGACAGATATTTCATCAACAGCACAGCCTCGAGAATCCTTGAACTGGTCAATCAGACTTTTGTAAACTATATCGGAAATTACGATTATTATCTGGAGAAAAAAGAAGAACTCACCCGTGCTTACGCATCAGGCAGTGCTCCCGATTCTTCTGCTGCCGGCGGAAACACTTCTGCTTCTCCTGCTTCTTTGCAGAACTCCGCCGGCACTGCCTCTCCAGGTTCCAAGCTCAGCTGGCAGGAACAGAAAGAGCAGCAGGCAAAAGAACGCAAACGAAAAAATGAGCTCAAGAAGACCGAGGAAGAGATCAGCCGCCTGGAAGACCGGAATGCACAGATAGATCATGAAATGACGCTTGAAGAAGTCTACTCCAATTCCGTCAAATGCCAGGAGCTTGCAGAAGAACACACGGCAAATGAGAAAAGGCTGGAAGAGCTCTACGAGATGTGGGAGACGCTGGCTGAGTAAAATTCGTGTTTCTCTGAGAGACAATCTATAATGAATCGTCCGAAAAGCAACCGGATACTGTAGAATGGTTCACGTATTCGGAACAGCTGTATCCGTTTGATTTTCTGCGCTCATCCAATCAGAAGTTTCTCTCCGATAAGCACGGAATTAGAAGAAAACTGGTCAAAAGGGGAGCTTTATCGACGAAGTTCCGGTCACTTCCGATTTGTATGAGGGTTTGTTGAAAGATGGCGCGGCGGCTGAAAAATGTACTGGTCGGATGTGCCAGCAGAAAAAGAAGATACTGCATAAGCTATGCATCGACATGGAGCGTTCCGAATACACCTCGTTCTCCATGTTAGCGATATTAAAATGCGAGTTCCAATGGACGAGTATTTTAATGTCGCGTTACATGGATTCGAGGGGATGAGGTAAAGTGGGTCGGCATAGCGTTACAGTATCTTCTTTTTCTGCGTCCGCTATTCGAGCAGTATGTCTTTACTATTACAGCGGTGTTTCTTCAATAAATACGAATTCACTTTTTCTTCCTGCACATAGGATACCACAGGGCAGCCGTCACAAAGCTGCCGACCGCCAGTCCGCCTGCAATAATACAGCTAAGATACTCTGCCATTCCGGACGCAGTTGTAAATGCTCCTACAAAGCAGATCACTGCGATCACGGGATGGCAGATGAACCACAAAGCATTGACACATGCAATAACATATTTCATCAGCCTGATATTCAAACAGCAAAAAATCAATGGAATCATATAACTTCCTCCGCACATCATAAGGTTAAAATACATCCCGTCACTTCCAAACCGCGTGCCATTCCCTATTTTCGCAAGCGGCGTGAGCGTTACTGCAATAAGCTCACAGCAGAACAGTACAGCCGCTATCGTTGTCCACAGAATTACGCTTTGTTTTTCTTTCATGATATTATCCCCTCGTATAATAAGTTTATAGTTAATAGTTAATAGTTACCTAGCTCTTTGATAACTGAATAAATAAGGAACAAGATCAATCGGTTTGGTTATACCCATGATATAATTGATCCCTGTGTCAATCAGGT
>DWXI01000154.1 GCA_019119265.1 Candidatus Mediterraneibacter intestinigallinarum
GATGGTCCTGGCAGTACTCATAATTTCCGTTGCATTTGGAACAGAAGCGGAATTCCAGACACGGATCATCCAGTTCTGTGCGCCCGCAGACTGCACAGCGGTGTTTCGCTCCATTTGCATATTTCATATGAGGAGCCGACTGACGTTTAAATTTTGCTTTTCTTGCCCGCTCTTTCGGACCAAAACGTCTCATATTGCGACTTGAAAGGAAGAAGATCACAAAATTTAACAAAGACGCTGCGATTGCTACCCGCTCTCCAATACCTCCGCGGATAAAGTAATAGGCAGCCATCACCACATAGACGAGAGCCATCCACTTCATCTTGATCGGAAGGAT
Organism: Candidatus Mediterraneibacter intestinigallinarum; assembly: GCA_019119265.1. Taxonomy (GTDB): domain Bacteria; phylum Bacillota; class Clostridia; order Lachnospirales; family Lachnospiraceae; genus Mediterraneibacter; species Mediterraneibacter intestinigallinarum. The sequence goes on from DWXI01000154.1 coordinate 338, forward strand.
AAAATACAATAACACTTCCATGTTCGGGTAGATTGCGGCAAACGCAAGGAAAATGGACATTGTAATATAATTTGTACTGATCAGCCCCACCGTAGACAGCGGCACTTCTATCCCATATACAAAGTAATAAAATGCATACAGGCCGAATGACGCCAGTACGGTAAACAAAAGTCCTGAAAAGATATAGACATTATAACGAAAACTTCCCCAAGTTCTCTCCAGAGCTGTTCCGAGGGAATAGTACAAAAGAACGAGAAATACCAGTGAAATCAGATTCGTTGTAGGCGGAATCAGCACCCACGAGATAAGTCTCCATACCTGACCGCGCAGGATCAGAGCCGGCTCCAGTGTCAGATAACCGATCATTTCGGGCATCAGATAAACGATCCCGAAACCGATCACATAACCGATCAGCAGGTATACCGTAAGATTCGGAATTGCAAAACGTCCGCATTTTCTTTCAAATTTGTCCAGCCAGTTCAAAGATCATTACTCCTTTTTTGTTATAATACTTTACAATTGTACATTCCGCCTTACTGTTTGTCAAACGGTTGTTATCCCTTTTCATGAGTTTAACATGATCTTTATATAATTTATCCATAACCGCAGGAATTATTTTGAAATCCCTCATAATAATAACAATTGTCTTTTTAAAAATTCTGTCGTATAATGTATGGTGCTGCAAAATGTGGAAACACATTAAATAGGAAATAACACATATAAATATTATACAGAAGATTGGAGAACTTATATGAATCCGAAAGAATTACATACTCTGGGAATCGATATCGGTTCCACAACAGTAAAGATTGCGATTCTGGACGAAGAAAACGAGGTGCTCTTCTCCGACTATGAAAGGCACTATGCAAATATTCAGGAGACACTGTCAGACCTTCTTGGGCGCGCCCTATATAAACTGGGACCAATCCACGTCTCTCCTGTCATCACCGGAAGCGGCGGTCTGACACTTGCCAAGAACCTTGAGGTACCTTTTGTCCAGGAAGTCATCGCTGTGTCCACGGCGCTCCAGGACTATGCGCCTCAGACAGATGTTGCCATCGAGCTGGGCGGTGAAGACGCCAAAATCATTTACTTTGAAGGCGGCAATGTAGAGCAGAGAATGAACGGCGTCTGTGCCGGCGGTACCGGCTCGTTTATTGATCAGATGGCTTCTCTTCTCCAGACAGATGCCGCCGGTCTTAACGAATACGCAAAAAATTACAAGGCGCTTTACTCCATCGCAGCCCGCTGCGGTGTATTTGCCAAATCTGATATCCAGCCTCTTATCAACGACGGAGCGTCAAAGGAGGATCTTGCCGCATCTATCTTTCAGGCAGTGGTAAACCAGACGATCAGCGGGCTTGCCTGCGGAAAACCAATCCGCGGACATGTGGCTTTCCTTGGGGGACCTCTTCACTTTCTCTCAGAGCTGCGCGCCGCCTTTATCCGTACATTAAAGCTGGATGACGAGCATACGATCGCCCCGAACCATTCCCATCTGTTCGCCGCTATCGGTTCTGCTCTGAACTCAAAGAAGGATACCCCTGTAGCCTTAAGAGAACTTCAGAACAGACTGGAGCGCAAAGTAAAGATGGAAATCGAAGTAGAACGTCTGGAACCCCTGTTCGCAACCAATGCAGAATACGAGGAATTCACCACCCGGCACGCAAAACACCAGGTGCCGGTAAAGGATCTGAGTACATATCGCGGAAAGGCATTCCTCGGGATCGACGCCGGTTCCACGACCACAAAGGCTGCGCTGGTAGGTGAAGACGGAACACTCCTCTACTCTTTCTACCATAACAATGACGGGGATCCGCTGGGAACCACAATCAGCGCCATCAAGGATATTTATGAGTTGCTTCCTGAAGGCGTGGAGATCGTACACTCCTGCTCCACCGGCTACGGCGAAGCACTGATCAAGGCCGCCCTTATGCTGGATGAAGGCGAAGTAGAGACTGTTGCACACTACTATGCCGCCGCTTTCTTCGAGCCTGACGTAGACTGCATTCTTGATATCGGCGGTCAGGACATGAAATGTATCAAAATCAAAAACCAGACCATTGACAGTGTGCAGCTCAATGAGGCATGCTCTTCCGGATGCGGTTCTTTCATTGAGACATTCGCCAAATCCCTGAACTATTCGGTGGAGGATTTCGCGCATGAGGCGCTCTATGCCCAGAATCCTATTGATCTCGGAACACGCTGTACGGTATTTATGAACTCAAAGGTAAAGCAGGCACAAAAAGAAGGGGCTTCCGTTGCGGACATTTCTGCCGGACTGGCCTACTCTGTCATCAAAAATGCGCTCTTTAAAGTCATTAAAGTATCAAGTGCGTCCGAATTGGGAAAGCATATCGTCGTACAGGGCGGTACATTTTATAACAACGCTGTTCTGAGAAGTTTCGAAAGAATTGCGGACTGTGAAGCAATCCGACCTGATATTGCAGGTATCATGGGGGCATTCGGTGCAGCCCTGATCGCCCGAGAGAGATATTCGGACTGCGAAGGTACGACCATGCTCTCCATCGATGAAATTAAGGACATGGAATACTCCACAACAATGACAAAATGCCGCGGATGTACCAATACCTGCCGTCTGACGATCAATCATTTCAGCGGCGGACGCAAATTTATCACCGGAAACCGCTGTGAACGCGGACTTGGCAAAGAGAAGGCAAAGAATACCATGCCGAACCTGTTTGACTATAAGTTACATCGGTATTTTGACTACGAGCCTCTTTCGGAAGAAGAAGCAAAACGCGGCGTGATCGGCATTCCCCGTGTTCTGAATATGTACGAGAACTATCCGTTCTGGTTTACATTTTTCACAAAACTTGGTTTCCGTGTGGTACTTTCACCGGCTTCCACGAGAAAGATCTACGAGCTGGGTATCGAGTCTATTCCGAGTGAATCTGAATGTTACCCTGCTAAACTTGCGCACGGGCATGTACAGTGGCTGATCAACAAAGGCGTAAAACATATCTTCTATCCGTCCGTTCCATATGAGCGTAACGAATTTGAAGACGCCAACAACCACTACAACTGCCCGATCGTCACCTCCTATCCGGAGAATATTAAAAATAATATGGATCCGATCGTAAACGGAGAAGTGGATTTCATCCATCCGTTCCTCTCATTCCAGAGCGAGGAGACACTCTCATATCGCCTGATCGATGAACTGGGTAAGAAGTTCTCTTTAAGCGAAAGCGAGATCAAATCCGCTGTCCATGATGCATGGAACGAGCTTGCAGCCTGCCGTCAGGATATGCGCAAAAAAGGCGAAGAGACCATCAAGTTCTTAAATGAGACTGGAAACCGCGGCATCGTCCTTGCTGGACGTCCGTATCATATCGATCCGGAAGTGAACCACGGTCTGCCGGAGATGATCACATCCTACAATATCGCCGTGCTGACGGAGGATTCTGTTTCCCACCTGAATCCGGTAGAACGGCCGCTGAACGTCATGGATCAGTGGATGTATCATTCCCGTCTGTACGCTGCGGCAAATTATGTAAAAACAACAGAAAATCTGGATCTCATCCAACTCAACTCCTTTGGCTGCGGACTGGATGCCGTGACTACAGATGAGGTCGCCGATATCCTGACCGGTTCCGATAAAATCTATACGACATTGAAGATTGATGAAGTAAATAACCTTGGAGCAGCCCGCATTCGTGTGCGTTCTCTCCTTGCTGCAATCCGGGTTCGTGAACAGAAAAAAGCTCAGCGTACGATCCGGCCTGCATCCATCGAGAAAGTTCCGTTTACAAAGGAAATGCGAAAGACCCATACTATTCTCTGCCCACAGATGTCGCCGATCCACTTTGAACTTCTGGAACCTGCTTTCAAGGCTGCCGGATATAAAATCGAGGTGCTTCCGAATGACAATCGTCAGGCTGTTGATATGGGATTAAAATATGTAAACAATGATGCATGTTACCCGTCTCTCATCGTAGTGGGTCAGATCATGGACGCTATTCTGTCCGGCAATTATGACACCGACCATCTGGCTGTTATCATCAGCCAGACCGGAGGCGGCTGCCGTGCTTCCAACTATATCGGATTCATCCGCCGCGCGCTCAAAAAAGCCGGATACGGACATATTCCGGTCATCTCAATCAACTTAAGCGGTCTGGAAGCGAATCCTGGATTTAAGATCACGCTGCCACTTGCTATACGCATCGCATACGCCGCAGTATTCGGAGATATCTTCATGAAATGCGTTTACCGGATGCGTCCTTATGAAGCGGTACCCGGTTCTACAAACGCCGTACATCGCAAATGGGTAGAAGTTGTACAGAAATTTGTATCCGAGGGATATCCGTCGCGCAGGAAATTCAAAAAACTGTGCCGGGATATCATTAATGATTTTGACAATATCGAGATTCTCGACATCAAGAAACCACGTGTTGGCGTAGTCGGGGAAATCCTTGTTAAATTCCTCCCTGCTGCCAACAACCATCTGGTAGATCTGCTGGAAGCAGAGGGAGCCGAAGCAGTCGTTCCCGATCTGATCGACTTTATGCAGTACTGCTTTTACAACCAGAACTTCAAAGTATCACACCTGGGATTCAAGAAATCCAAGGCACTGATCGGCAATCTGGGAATCGCGGCTGTAGAGTGGCTACGCTCCCCGGCATCCAAAGCATTTGCCGATAGTAAGCACTTTGATCCACCTGCACGTATCGAGGATCTGGCTAAGATGGCATCTGAGATCGTATCCATCGGAAACCAGACCGGAGAAGGCTGGTTCCTGACCGGGGAGATGCTCGAGCTCATCCACAACGGCGCCGGCAACATCGTATGTACACAGCCTTTCGCCTGCCTGCCGAACCATGTAGTAGGTAAAGGAGTGATCAAAGAGTTGAGAAGAAGACATCCCGAGTCAAATATCGTCGCAATCGACTTCGATCCGGGCGCAAGTGAAGTAAACCAGCTGAACAGGATCAAACTGATGCTGTCGACAGCGTTTAAAAATCTTGAGAAAGAAAAATAAAGATTTTTCACGGAGAATCCCCTGCCGGATATAACTGGCAGGGGATATTTATATGTGTAGAACATGCCATGAAACAAGTCTCCGCTGCATCGCAGCGGAGATTTGTTTTACGTTGGTTCATCAAATATGAAATTTTCCTGTCAGTTCCGGCAGGTGACTCTGTTCAACAAAGAGATAAAACCAGTTCGGGCGAGGAATGCCATAGAACAAAACATTAAGTGAGAGCGTTCCGAAAAGCATTTGTTCTGGATGTCAGGCGGTGTCAAATGGAGTTCCATTAAACGAACATTTGACTCCGGCGTTACATCCATTCAAATCTTTGAGGTAGAGCGGAACGGTTTTGTGCTATGGCATCCCGTGCTCGAACGGAAGCTTATCTCTTGAAGAAATCTTTATTTCAGACTCCGATTCTATAGAGGAAGAAACATCCTCCGAACAGCCCCAGTATCAATCCCGCATATCCTCCGGCACAGATCAGATCTGCAAGAGCGGATATGATGCCTGTACCGGTAAAAGCGCAGACAATAAGCCCGACGAGAACTCCTGCGATAGTCCATCCCATAATTATTGTCGGAAGGAAAACCGATACTGCATGGCTGTTATCCATATATTTTGTAATAAGGTTCCATAATCCTCTGTACATTTTTCATCCCCCATTTGCTGTCATATACATATTATATATATGTTCGTTTAAGAATAATTTCTTCTTGTGTTACAGCTTTATTATAAACAGAGGATGTAAAATGTATTCTTCGGTCAATTTAAAGATTTTGTAAAACTGATTATTCGATTTTTATTGTATAACAAATTTTAAAATATCCCCCGGCGTAACAGCGATCATATCCGCTCCCGCTTTTTCCAGTTCTTCCCGGCTTCCATATCCATAGAGAACTCCTATACTGTGGATCCCGGCTTTTGACGCACCGATAATATCGTGCCGCCGGTCTCCAATCATAACGGCATTTTCTCTGACGACTTTACAGCTGTCGATCACATACTCTATCACTTCATGCTTATCCGTTCGTCTTCCGTCCATGCAGGCGCCGCCGATAAAATCAAAATACTGAGAAAATCCGAAATGTTCTGCAATCTGTTTCGCATATTTCTCCGGTTTTGACGTAGCCATCAGTATCCTGACTCCCGCCTTCTGCAGCTTCTGAAAAACCTCCGGCACACCGTCATAAACCCGGTTTTCAAAGATACCTTTTTCACCATAATATTCCCGGTATGTGGCGACCATAACCGCTCCCTCTTCATCTGACAATCCAAAGACAGATTGAAACTGTTCTTTCAGAGGCGGCCCTATGAAAGATTGCAGCACCTCCTCTG
>DWXI01000155.1 GCA_019119265.1 Candidatus Mediterraneibacter intestinigallinarum
GACAGTACGGTTTCCCCGTCATGATACTTGAAACAAACATCTTCGATATGGAGTGTAACACCGCCTGCTGCGGCAGAATGTCTGACAAATTCTTCGGCCTCTTCCGTATCTTCCAGTTTTTCCATCGGAAGACGTGTGATCGCCATGATACGACCGGCGGAAGTAGCCGCTCCAATCGCTGTGGGCACCATATTTACCAGTGTAGAAAAAGCTGATGACAGACTTCCCGCCTGCTGAAGGAAAAGGGTCATTGTACCATACGTGATTGCTCCGGTCCACAGCCTGTAAACTCCCCACCCAAAGCATACTCCCGTCACCCCCATACCTACCACCGACATAAAAGAAGAAGTAATTATGGAAAATCGGTTATAACCGAGCTGAACATCCTTATAAATCTCCTGCTTGTCATGGAAAAGTCCGTCATATTTTTTCATCAGCCCAAACGACTTTATATACTGAAGATTTTGAAATGCTTCTTCATTAAAAGACATCATTTCTGAATTCACTTCAAGCATCCGCTTATTATGAGAGCGCATCCTGCTCATCAAAAAACGTGACATGACAAGTGTAACAGGCGCGCTGAGCAATGCCAGTGCCGCCATCATAGGATCATAATACACGATCAGCGCCAGAGTTGATAAAAACTGTACAAGCCCTGTAACCAAGTTCGGAATCCATCCCAGCACGCTTGACGCTACGGTATTTACATCACTGTTTACTCTGTTCAGCAGATCACCTGAATGATATTCGGCCATGGATTCCCAGTCTGCCATCATGACCTTAGAAAACACATCAGCACGTATTTCCTGGGTGACCATGATCCTGATCCTGGCAGATATCATACCTGACCATCCTGACACTCCAATGTTAAACAGATTCATCGCAACATATCCCACAACTGCCGGTATAAGCCCTCCGCTGTCATAACCTGTCACGGCATCAATGATATACTTTGAGACTACCCCTGTTCCCAGGCTCATTCCGGTTCCGAATATCCCGAGAAAAATGTACCATATGATCTTCCATTTGTAACGAATGCTGTATCTATAGATCCACTTCACCTCGGCAAGTATTTCGTACAGCGCCCCCTCACGGATTTTGTGAAGGATATGACGTATATATGCTTTCACACTGACTACTCTCCCCAAATTTTATTACATGTAACCTCAACCGCTTCCCTGTCCGGCAGGCAGGACAGCAAATAAACCGGCACCTGTTTCATGAGCCTGCCAAAAGAATCCATGACTTTCCCCGTACATTCCTCATTCCATGTAGGATAAAACAAATGCGGGGAGAAGCGGGCCAGCGCCTCCTCCCCCTCAAGTCTGCGTATGGAATTACTCTCCGCCTGCTCCAGAACTACAACGGCGCGAAGCGGTGCTTTGACATTCAACGCATAGGATGATGACCCACGCCACGGGGAACCCCACGCATCACATTCTCTGCCTGAACAATCTATCAGCATTTTATCTCCATTGATGATCCGGGCCTTTTTATACCGATGCCATAATTCGGCCTGCGTTGTTTTTCCCGTGCCGGAAGCCGCCGTAAATATTATCGCCTCGCCTTTCCATTCTACCGCTGAAGCATGTAGCAGAATTCCGCCATACAGTGAAAAAAAAGAATAAAATCCTACAAGCAGTAATTCCATCACACCTTCACAGGCTGACCGGCATCCTTCAATTATCATCTGGTTCCATGTACGATTTACCGTCATACGTACTTTCGGATAATTTCTGCTGAAAAACAGATATGGCCAGTCTGACTGTACGGAGTAATACTCAACCCCATAACACTGGCGGTAATTTCTGTTTCCCTGGTACAATTCGAACACAATCTGAGGCTCGCCGACTGCTTCTACCTCAAATTTTTCAATCAATGGGAGAATCTCCTCCTGATCCTGCCGGATCTGGATCACAATATCAGCAAAACGGTAATACCTGTCAATCATCTGTATTTTTCCCCTTTTTTAGAGTTCTGACCTTGTTTACACATCGTTTAATCCTGCCTGCGCTCCTGAATATAATCCCTCGCGCCGGCCGCGTCAGCCCCCAGCAGAAGACATAAAGCCTGTATATTTTATTTCCGGTCTGAATATAATGTCCCTTTCTCACCAGCGCCGCAGCAATTGCAAGAATCTGGTCACTGCCAATATTCTCCACCCATGTCTGCGCATCCCCATTGACTATATATCCACCATTCGGAGTGCGTCCAATAATACGGTGCAGGACACAGGCGCCGCCTTTTCTTCTGAAAAGTACGATATCTCCTGTTTCCGGAACATACTTTTCAGGCGGCACAAGGATAACTTTGTCTCTCAAATGCCTCAACAGAGGCTCCATACTGGATCCGGTAACTGTAAGCCAAACCCCGCGCCCAACTACAAATTCCTCATGTAACACCGTCAGAATCTTATCTCTGTCAACTATTTTGTCTCTCATTTGTCAAGCATATCATTTTCTTCCAGCGTCTGGATAAACTCAAGCACATTGTTTTTAATCTTGTCTTTCTCATAGTCATAGCTGAACATAAGGATATCGACCACCTCATCTACTGTATGCTCGTTTTCCAGAATCTTCCAGATATCAGCAGCCGTCTCATTCAGTGCTATCAGTCCGTGTATCTTCTCCGCCATACTGCCGATTGGAACCACCATCCACTGATCAGCTATCTGCCGCAGTACAAATCCTTCTTTAATTTTCATAAATATCCCTCTTTCCCCTGATTATTGCCCTATCCGGCTTTTACAGGCTCTGATTAATCAGTTTCAGATCAATCCTCTGTTCATCATATGTAAGTGAAATATAGTACATTGCCTCGTTCATTATATATCCCTGAGGCGCCTTCAGTTCCCTGACAATATAGTCTCCACAGGGGATATCATTAAAGGCAAATGCTCCATTCCAGTCTGTAACGGATACAAGAACTGCACTGTCTTTGGAGAAGTCAGCCGCTCCAATCGGGAACAGCCCAATCTCTGCCATTGCAAGGGGATGATTGTGCTGGTCTGTTTTGATTCCCCGGATGGTGCCGCGGATCATCTCACTGGTAAGCGGTCTGCCATCGTTTACATACAGCCGCACCTCCTCCCTATCCTGATCCTGATATGCATATCTTACTGGATAGCAGATATCCGAACATCTGTAATGGCCATTTGACATAATCTCTTTCACATAATAATTTCCACATGGAAGTTCCGACGAAGAAGACGCCTTTCCCTCTTCATCACAGCGCAGAATCTCGATCAGACCGTCCTGCGGGATAACTGAACCGTCAGACATATGAATATCTTCCGCTGCAAAAAGGCCAAATATAAAATCTCGAATCTCCCCCTGTTTTCCGATTCCGAATATATTATCTTCCCCCAGTGTCTTTTCCAGATAAACGGACACTTTCTGCCGTTCCCCGGCTGAAGTGACAGTTATATCCGCATAAACGGCGCCGGAATCGTCATAAACAATCTCTGCCTCCTGTATTTCCTGATTTCTCAACAGGCCGCCGGCCGCTTTCTTCTCGACTATGCAATATTTCCCCGGATATAGGTCACTGATCACAGCATCACCGGCAGAATCTGTCGTAACAGTACATATGACAGTATTTTTCGGAACACGAAGCGTGCCTTCCGCAGTGACGATATCCTCTGCAGCAGTAATCTCAAACACCGCTCCTTCTACGTCTCCCTGTTCATAATGCGGGGTATAAATGCAGGATCCTCCGACCGGATAACCGCCAGCATTCCTGAGTGTATTTTCTTCTGTCGTTACCTTTCTGATGACAGGTCCGTTCTTATGCAGAAGTATTCTGCCCTTTTGGACTGTATCTTCTGTCACCAATGTGATCATCGCAACACCATTTTCTTCTTCCGTCAATTCTTTTGAGACTGTAAACGGTATAACTTTTCCGTTCTTTGCGTACCCATACGGCGCCTTTATTTCACTTATGGTGTAATCTCCACATACCAGTTTCGCCGGTGTAATAAAGTATCCTTTATCACCGGTGGAGAACGTCTCAAGCAGCATTGGTTCCGGATACATGACCGTCATGCTGACCGGTTGGCCTTCGCTGTCTGTTATCCTGTATGCACCCCCTGACAGAGGAATGATCCGCCCTGTCTCGGAATCCTTTCGAACAACTCTGACATAAAAACTTTCTGGTGAGCTGATCAGAGCTACCGTATGAGTCTTTCCTTCACGGTTGAGCGTTATCTCAAACTTTTCCGAGAGTTCCGTTTTGCTTTGTCCTTTTGTCTGATGTACAACGTAAATTCCCTGCGACAGTGCTTTTGATCTGGCATATCCATCTCTGTCGCAGATTATCGTATCTTTCTCATTCGTCTTAGCCTCGTCATAACTTCCGGCACTTTTCAGATAAATCTGGAATTCCGCACCTTCCTCCGGCAGTCCGATTCCCGGCGTTCCACCATCCATGCGTTTCACGACCGCTATGTACTCCTTGTCCTGAGAGGATATCATATCATATGACGGAGATACTTCGTTTGTTTCTGCTGCGTCCTTTTTGTTCTTTCTTCCTAACCTCATTTCCAACACCCTAATCCTTACTGCATATTTAAACCAGGCCAAATAATATTTTTCATTTCTGTAGCAGGCCGCAATCTTCAGATACAGCTCATACCTCGCTACCGGATTTTTTCTGTACATCTCATGATGCTTGCTGTAAAGCTGGAGATAT
>DWXI01000156.1 GCA_019119265.1 Candidatus Mediterraneibacter intestinigallinarum
GGCTGCAATTGACGGCTGCCCGAGATGGAAAACGTTTTTTGTGATTGTAATGCCGCTGCTAAAAAGTGTTTATGCGACGGTTGCAGTATTGCAGGCGATGACCTTGTGGAACGACTATCTGCTTCCATCGCTGACGATCAATAAGGATGGTATGCAGACACTGCCGTTAAAGACATATCTCTTTTTCGGACAGTTTGCTAAACGATGGGATCTGGGAACAGCCGGGCTGGTAATGGTAATGCTCCCTGTAATCATATTTTATATGGCTTGTCAGAAATATATTATCAAAGGTGTTACGGAAGGAGCTGTAAAAGGATGAAACAGTCAGAAAAATACGAAATGGATCATGTATATCAGATAAAAGAAGTGAGAGATGGCATCTGGCATATAGATGAAGGCGGTCTTGCTTCGGCTTATATAGTAAGAGGAGATGATAGAGGGCTTGTTATTGATACGGGTACCGGTGTCAGCAGCCTGAAAGGACTGGTTGAACAATATCTTACAGTTCCGTATGATGTTGTGCTGACACATGGTCATGTGGATCATGCGGGCGGAATATCTCAGTTTGAGCAGGTATATATAAATAATCGCGATATAGAGATGGCAGACGGCGTTACTCTAAAAAATCGAGAAGACTACATATCCAGTATGTATCAGGTAAAGTCTACCTTGATTAAGCCGGATCAGATTATTCCGGAACTCAGAACAGATGCCAAACCTGAATATTTGCCCGTGCAGTCCGGAGATGTTTTCCGATTAGGAGGGAGAGAACTTGAGGTGGCAGAGTGTCCGGGGCATACATTGGGATCAATATGTCTTATCGACAGAGCAGATCGGATTATTTTTACCGGAGACAGCATGAATGACCTGGAACTGATTTGTGCGCCGGCGGAAAACAGGATGGGATTGTTACGTCAGTGGTATGAAAGTGCAAATAAAATATTATCGGGCTGTGGGGAAACAGAACTCTGTTGTGGCGGACACACTGTGTTTGCCCCGGAGAAAGCAAAGGAAATCATTGAATGTGGGAAAAAAGTTCTTAATCATGAAATTGAAATGGAGCGGATGAAGATTCATATTTTTATTGGAAATTTTGCAAAATATAAGAACAGCTGCATTACAGTGGATGAAGTACTTGAGAGAATATAAATGGAAAACATGAAAAAGAAAAGGGCGGTAATCGGGGCTTTCTGATTGCCGCCCTTTTAAAGTGGCATGGTTAGTGTTATACTAATAAAGTGGCTTGATTTGTTTACAACTGTACTATTAAAAAGATATTACTGACAAGGAGATATGAGTATGAGTATATATGATCTGACAGCATATGAAGTGATCCAGGACAAAGAACTGTCCGACCTAAAATCTCAGGGAATCCTGTTAAAACATAAGAAAAGCGGGGCAAGAGTACTTCTGATGAAAAATGACGACGAAAATAAAGTGTTCGCCATCGGTTTCCGTACGCCGCCTTCGGACAGTACCGGAGTGCCGCATATTATGGAGCATTCTGTACTTTGCGGGTCAAGAGAATTCCCTGTAAAAGATCCGTTTGTGGAACTCGTGAAAGGTTCTCTCAACACATTCTTAAATGCGATGACCTATCCGGATAAAACTGTGTATCCGGTTGCAAGCTGCAATGACAAGGATTTCCAGAACCTGATGCATGTATATATGGATGCGGTATTTTATCCGAATATTTATCAGAATGACAAGACATTCCGCCAGGAGGGCTGGAGCTATCATCTGGATGACCCGGACGGAGAGCTGACGCTGTCTGGCGTTGTATACAATGAGATGAAAGGAGCTTTCTCGTCACCCGAGGGCGTGCTCGACCGCGTGATCCTGAATTCGCTCTTCCCGGATACTTCTTATGCAAATGAGTCCGGAGGTGATCCGGAGGTGATACCGGAGCTTACCTATGAGCAGTTCCTTGATTTCCACCGGAAATATTATCATCCGTCCAACAGCTATATTTATCTCTACGGAGATATGGACATGGAAGAGAAACTGAGATGGCTGGACGAAAAATACCTTTCTGATTTCGATCAGATCGAGGTGGATTCCGAAATCCGGAATCAGCAGCCTTTTACGGAAATGAAAGAGATAGTACAGGAATATTCTATAGCAAGCGATGAAAATATTTCTGATAATACTTATCTTTCTTACAATAAGGTGATCGGAACCTCTCTGGATGAAAAACTGTATCTGGCATTCCAGATCCTGGATTATGCCCTGCTGAGCGCTCCGGGCGCGCCGCTCAAGAAAGCGCTTCTGGATGCCGGTATCGGTAAGGATATCATGGGTTCCTACGACAACGGTGTGTATCAGCCGATCTTCTCCGTGATCGCGAAGAACGCTAATATAGAGCAGAAAAAAGCATTTATCCGCGTCATTGAAGATACGCTGAAGAATATTGCCGAGAACGGTATTGACAGAAAATCACTGCGTGCCGGAATCAATTACCACGAATTCCGCTTCCGTGAGGCTGATTTTGGAAATTATCCGAGAGGTCTTATGTACGGACTGCAGCTCTTTGACAGCTGGCTCTATGATGATGAGAAACCGTTCATCCATATGGAAGCGATCCCGACGTTCGAGTTCCTGAAGAGTCAGGTGGAAACCGGGTATTTTGAAGAACTGATACAGACTTATCTTCTGGATAATACACACGGATCTATTGTGATCATCCGTCCGGAGCAGGGACGCACTGCAAGGATGGACCGTGAGCTTGCGGAAAAACTGCAGTCATATAAAGACAGTCTGTCACCGGAAGAGATACAGAAACTTGTACAGGATACGAAAGAGCTGGAAGAGTATCAGGAGGAAGAGTCTGCACCGGAAGATCTGGAGAAGATCCCTGTGCTTCACAGAGAGGACATCTCCAGAGAAATCGCGCCGATTTACAATGATGAAAAAGAAATCGACGGCGTGAAGATGGTGCACCACAATGTAGAGACGAATGGCATCGGCTATGTCACATTGATGTTTGATCTTTCCGGCATCAAAGAAGAGAAACTTCCCTATGTGGGAATCCTGCAGAGTGTGCTCGGCATTATTGATACAACAAATTACGAATACGGTGAACTGTTCAATGAGATCAATGTCCACACCGGCGGTATCGGTACATCCCTGGAGCTTTATACAGACGTGACGAAAGTAAAAGAAAAAGATTTCCGCGCGACATTTGAGATCAAGGGAAAAGCACTGTACCCGAAGATGGATGTGCTCCTCTCTATGATGCGGGAGATCCTTATGGAGTCAAAACTGGATGACGAGAAGAGACTCAAAGAGATACTTGCCATGCTGAAATCCCGCCTGCAGATGTCCTTCCTCTCATCGGGACACACGACGGCGGCACTCCGCTCCCTGTCGTACACTTCGCCGATCGCCAAGTTCAAAGACGATACGGACGGGATCGGATATTATGAAGTGGTCAAAGAGATCGAGGAAGACTTTGAAGGACATAAGGAAGAACTGATCCGCAGCCTGAAAGCGATCGCGGCTAAGATCTTCCGCAAGGATAATATGATGATAAGCTATACATCGGCGGAAGAAGGACTTGAGCTTATGGAGAAGGCATTTGCCGCAGTGGGCAGCAGGCTCAATGATGCGGCGGATGCGGGAGCGGACGCAGATGCCGGAGCTGCAGATGAGGTATCCGGTTCGTGCATCCTTCACTGCAGGAAGCGCAACGAGGGCTTCAAGACTTCATCGAAAGTGCAGTATGTGGCAAGGACTGGAAACTTCATAGACGGCGGCGCCGAGTATACGGGGGCGCTTCAGATCCTGAAGGTCATCTTAAGCTATGATTACCTGTGGCAGAATATCCGCGTGAAAGGCGGAGCTTATGGCTGCATGAGTAATTTCAACCGGATCGGTGAGGGGTACCTTATTTCTTACAGAGACCCGAATCTGAAGAAGACGATGGAAATCTATGAGGGCGTTGCAGACTACCTGAAGAATTTCAATGTAAGCGACCGCGATATGAACAAATTCATTATCGGCACGATCAGTAATATCGACCGCCCGATGAATCCGTCTGCAAAAGGCAGCCGTTCCATGAACCTGTATATGAACCGTGTCACAGAAGAAATGATCCGCACGGAACGGGCGCAGATCCTCGATGCGGATCAGGCAGACATCCGTGCGCTCGCGAAAGTGCTTGAGGCGATGCTGAAGGAACATTCCCTCTGCGTGATCGGAAGCGAAGAGAAGATCGAAGAGAATAAAGAGATGTTCATGGAAGTAAAGACATTAAGCTGAAATGTGAACGGGGACGTAGTAAAATCCAATTTTACTACGTTCCCAATGAAGAGGAGAAGGTATGAAAGATAACTTTAAATCCGGCTTTGTCACCCTAATTGGCAGGCCAAATGTAGGAAAGTCTACCCTGATGAACCATCTTATCGGACAGAAGATTGCGATCACATCTAACAAACCGCAGACAACGCGGAACCGTATCCAGACGGTCCTGACAACGGAAGACGGGCAGATCGTGTTTGTTGATACGCCGGGTATCCACAAGGCGAAGAATAAGCTGGGCGAATATATGGTAAACATCGCCGAACGTTCCTTAAATGAGGTGGACGTGGTGCTCTGGCTTGTGGAGCCGTCCACATTTATCGGTGCGGGAGAGCGGCACATCATAGATCAGCTTAAGAGAGTAAAGACGCCGGTCATCCTTGTGATCAATAAGATTGATATGGTGAAGAAAGAAGATCTGCTTCCGGCTATCGATACATACCGGAAGGAATATGATTTCGCGGATATTGTGCCGGTGTCGGCAAGGAGCGGAGACAATACGGATGAGCTTGTAAAAGTGATTTTGAAATATCTTCCTTATGGGCCGCAGTTCTATGATGAGGACACAGTGACAGACCAGCCGGAGCGCCAGATCGTGGCGGAGCTGATCCGCGAGAAAGCGCTGCATTGTCTGAATGAGGAAATCCCCCATGGCATCGCAGTCGCCATCGACCGTATGAAGATGGAGCGGAAAGTAATGCACATTGATGCGACGATCATCTGCGAGAGGGATTCCCACAAAGGGATTATCATCGGAAAGCAGGGCGGCATGCTTAAGAAAATCGGAAGCACGGCGCGCTATGAGATTGAGCGAATGCTGGACTGCAAGGTGAACCTGAAGCTCTGGGTGAAGGTACAGAAGAACTGGAGAGACAGCGATTATCTGATGAAGAATTTCGGGTATCGGGAAGAGGAATAAATTGTAAAAGCGGAAGAGTAATCAGGCAGAAATGGTGTGTTCAAAACCATTTCTGCCTGTATGTGTTAATAGTAAAAGAATCATTTTGTCAAGAAAAGTACCAATAAATGTTGCTATTATAAGGAAACTGTGCTATATTATTTTCGACATATGACGGAAATGAAAGCGGGGTGTCTGTATGGCAAGGCCGAGAAGATGCAGGAGAGTCTGCGCTGAGCCTGATTACGGCAGTTTCAGACCGGATGGAATTCCGGGCGGAACGAATATAACCTTGACGGTTGATGAGTATGAAGTGATTAGACTGATCGATCTGGAGAAGCTGACTCATGAGCAATGTGCAAAACGGATGGATATTTCTAGGACTACGGTGACGGAGATTTACGAAAGCGCCCGCGAAAAGATAGCGGACAGTATTGTAAACGGAAAGATCCTTCTGATCTCGGGAGGAGACTACCGTCTGTGCGACGGATCGGCGATTCATTTCTGCCGAAAGAAATGCGGCAGACCGGCGGGCCTGAATACGCAGGTTATAGCAATGAAAGGAGAAAACACAATGAGGATAGCAGTAACATTTGAAAACGGAAATATATATCAGCATTTCGGACACACAGAGCAGTTTAAAATCTATGACGTGGAAAACAGTCAGATCACAAAAGAGCAGACGGTTGATACGAATGGCAGCGGCCATGGAGCACTGGCAGGTTTTCTGACCGGGCTGGGTGTAGATACCCTGATCTGCGGAGGAATCGGTATGGGTGCGAAGAATGCTCTTTCTGAAGCCGGAATTCAATTGTACGGCGGTGTCACCGGAGGAGCCGATGAGGCTGTAAAAGCGCTTATCGAAGGAAAACTCGCCTATAATCCGGATATCCAGTGCAGCCATCATGGGGAAGGGCACCATGGGGAGGAACATCACGGCGGACACTGCGGCGAGGACAAACATGGCTGTCATGGAAACGGCGGATGCCATTAAGCGGGGCATTAACAGCACTGTCAGTTAATATAAAGAGTTGCCCATTTGTCGGGTAACTCATATAATACAGTTTATAAGAAAAGAGATCTCTTTATGCAAAAATCAAAGGGGTCTCTTTTTATATCTATTGACATTTACACTATCTTGCAATACAATACAGTAAAACTACATTGTATTGCAAAATAGCATGCGGACACAATGAACTAAGGCAGGTGAAATCATGATTCCATCACAGATGCTCAAAGGTACGCTGGAAGGCTGCATTCTGGCGATTATAAGTAAAAATGAAACATATGGGTATGAAATATCCCGGCAGCTCGAAGAGTACGGATTTGGCAGTATCGCTGAAGGAACAATCTATCCCCTGCTCCTTAGACTGGAAAAAAATGGACTCGTGACGGCTGTATACCGTCAGTCGGAGCTGGGCCCGAAGCGTAAATATTATTTACTGACAGATAAGGGGAAAACAGAACTGGAACAGTTTGCAGAAAATTACAGAGAGTTGTCGGCAGCAGTAGAACAGCTTTTTCATGATATGGAGGATTGATGAAATGAGCAGGAGAGTCAAAGATATATTAAAAGAAAATAATGAACTGGAAAAGCAGCTTTCAGATGACGGAAAGAAGGTTCTTACGGATATCGTTGTTTATCTGAGAGGAGTTCCGGTTTCCATGTATGAACAGGAGAAAGTCAGAAGAGACATCACCCAGATGTTGATAGACGGAGAGAAGAGGGGAAACTCTTCAAAAGAAGTGATTGGAGAAGATTACCGCGAATTCTGCGACAGCATCGTAGCGGAAATCCCGCACATGAGCAGAAAAGAAAAAGTGCTCGTCTTCATCAGAGATACACTTCCCGCGCTGATTGTGCTGCTCGTGATCTGGTGCGCCGGCCGTCTGATGGAGATTCTGTTTGGCACTCTGACATCATTTGACTGTCCGGTGACATTGGGGAATCTGTTGGGAGGCATCCTGGTGCTGACAGGAGCAGAAGGGCTTATCACACTCCTTACCAGATACGCATTTGACAGCAGTAGATCTTTTAATATGAAATGGGGAGCAGTGCTGGTGGTTGTTTTCATTGTAGCGGTCTGTGTAAATTATCTGTTCACATACAAAGTGTTCAGTATTCATCTGGGAGTGGCGGCGGTACTTGCTCTGGCAGTATTTATCGTGTATCGGATGGTAGATCTGTGCGTTGACTAAATGTTGATTAGATATAGGACAAAATAAAACCAGTTTGCCATCTGGTTGATAATTCACTATAATATTAAAAGAGTCTGTCAAGGCGTCATCCTGCAAAAAGTCCTGGTATTTTTTGCGGGGTATAGTGTTTTTAAGAATCGGGGAACCTAACTGTATCATCTCTGACGGCGCAGACCTGCAGTCAGAGAATACACGGAAGAAGAGGTGCACCGATGAAAGAAAATTACTGGAATCAGTTTATGGCAAGTGGCAGGATAGATGATTATCTTAAATTTAAGATGTATGAGAAAAGCAGCGGCACTGTGTTGAAACAAAGCAGCGGAAAGGAACAGCGTGAATCAGATCGTACTTACAGGGATGGTTCTCTCAACCATGCCTATCGGGGAATATGACCGGCGTGTGGTCATACTGACAAAAGAACAGGGCAAAATATCTGCATTTGCACGAGGCGCAAGACGTCCGAACAGTCCTCTTGTAGGTGCGGTCAATCCGTTTTCATTCGGAGAGTTTACGCTGTACGAGGGCAGGACGTCTTATACGATACAGTCGGTGAATATTTCCAATTATTTTGCTGAACTTCGGGAAGATGTATCCGGGGCTTACTATGGATTCTATTTTCTCGAATTTGCCGATTATTATACAAAAGAATTCAATGATGAACGGGAAATGTTAAGACTTCTTTATCAGACTATGCGGGCGCTGATCAATCCGCACATTCCCGATCGGCTGATCCGCTACATATTTGAATTGAAAGCTCTGACGGTCAACGGACAGGCACCGCAGGTATTTCAGTGCGTAACATGTGGAAACAAAGAACGCCCGGCCGTATTCAGTGCGGCAAAGGGGGGGCTTGTTTGCAGTGAATGCGATGGAAATGTGATTGATGGTATGCTGCTGGATAACTCAACGTTATATAGTATGCAATATATAGAATCCAGTACGATTGAGAAGCTGTATACGTTTAATGTGACAGAGAAAGTACTAAACGAGCTGGGAAGAGTGATGGAACGGCTGATGGAAGTGTATGTAGATAAGCGTTTTAAGTCGCTGGAAATACTTGAAACACTTACATAATGCGTAGCAGTTCAACTTGCGCCATTCGCAAAGCCGCACTAACGGCTTACTGCGGCTAAGTCGCTTCTTTGCTCCTGTACAGGTGCTCGGCTCATCTGATTGCCAGTCGCTGGATTCTTATGCAGACATAAATCCGTCTCCTGACACCAGATGGCTGAACTGTTAAAAAGAACATTACACCCAATCCCTTGAAAAATATGGATACAGCCGTTATAATAAGTACCGATTGAGAAAAAGAAATGTGAGGAACATAACAATGGTTGAAAAGACAATGGATAAAATTGTAGCGCTCGCAAAGTCAAGAGGATTCGTATATCCGGGCTCCGAGATTTACGGAGGGCTTGCAAACACATGGGATTACGGTAATCTCGGCGTGGAACTGAAAAATAATGTAAAGAAAGCATGGTGGAAGAAATTTGTACAGGAGAATCCGTATAATGTGGGTGTTGACTGTGCAATCCTGATGAACCCGCAGACATGGGTTGCTTCCGGACATCTTGGCGGTTTCAGCGACCCGCTGATGGACTGTAAAGAGTGTCATGAGCGTTTCCGCGCAGATAAGCTGATCGAAGATTACTGCGAAGAGAAAGGAATTACTTTAGAAGGCTCTGTGGACGGATGGTCGCAGGAGCAGATGACGGCATTTATCGAGGAGAATCAGATCCCGTGTCCGACATGCGGAAAGCATAATTTTACAGATATCCGTCAGTTCAACCTGATGTTCAAGACATTCCAGGGCGTGACAGAAGATGCCAAGAATACTGTATATCTCCGCCCGGAGACTGCTCAGGGTATCTTTGTGAATTTCAAGAATGTACAGCGTACATCCAGAAAGAAGCTCCCGTTTGGTATTGCTCAGATCGGTAAGTCATTCCGTAATGAGATCACACCGGGGAACTTTACATTCCGCAC
Organism: Candidatus Mediterraneibacter intestinigallinarum; assembly: GCA_019119265.1. Taxonomy (GTDB): domain Bacteria; phylum Bacillota; class Clostridia; order Lachnospirales; family Lachnospiraceae; genus Mediterraneibacter; species Mediterraneibacter intestinigallinarum. The sequence goes on from DWXI01000156.1 coordinate 9,383, forward strand.
AAGAGAGTTCGAGCAGATGGAGCTGGAATTCTTCTGCAAACCGGATACAGATCTTGAGTGGTTCGACTACTGGAAGAGCTTCTGCCTGAACTGGCTGTCTTCACTCGGTCTGAAAGACGACGAAGTGCGCTACCGTGATCACGATAAAGAAGAACTGTCCTTCTACAGCAAAGCAACGACGGACGTGGAATTCCTTTTCCCGTTCGGATGGGGCGAGCTGTGGGGTATCGCTGACCGTACAGATTATGACCTGACACAGCATCAGAACGTATCAGGTCAGGATCTGACGTATTTCGATGATGAGACAAAGGAGAAATACATTCCTTACGTTATTGAACCGTCACTGGGGGCGGATCGTATGGTGCTCGCATTCCTTTGCAGCGCTTATGACGAGGAAAATATCGGAACGGAAGAGAAACCGGATATGCGTACTGTGCTTCATTTCCATCCGGCGCTTGCTCCGGTTAAAATCGGCGTGCTGCCGCTCTCTAAGAAGCTCAATGAAGGAGCAGAGAAAATCTTTACAGAACTGAGCAAGTATTATAACTGCGAGTACGATGACCGCGGAAACATTGGAAAACGCTACCGCCGGCAGGATGAGATCGGAACACCTTTCTGTGTGACATACGATTTTGAGTCAGAAGAGGACGGAGCAGTAACCGTCCGTGACCGTGACACGATGGAGCAGGAAAGGGTAAAGATTGAAGATTTGAAAGCATATTTCGAGAAAAAATTCGAGTGGTAATTTTTAAATCGGGGACGTAGTAAAATCTAATTTCATTACGTCCCCAATTAAGAATTATGGTGTTCCAGATTAAACTTTGCCCTGTTCCTATCCGTAAGAAAGAGGTGAAGTAATGCCGCGTACTGCACGCATCAGAAGCTCTACTGACATGTATCATGTGATAGCGAGAGGAATCAATAAGGAACCTATTTTTAAACAGAAAAGAGAGAAGAACAATTTCATAAGGCTTCTTTTGAAGCATCTTAAAGATCGTGATATTGAAATATATGCGTATGTTATCATGTCAACGCATTTTCATATACTGATTCACGTTGATCTGAAACTCTTATCTAATTATTTAGCCATTGTCTTGGCAGAATTTGCAGAATATTACAATTATAAACATAACCGGAACGGACATGTGTTTCAGGACAGATTTAAAAGTGAATGTGTGGAAACAGAGCAGTACTTTTGGAACTGTTTGAGATATATCCATATGAATCCGGTCAACGCTAATCTTGTAAATGATCCATTGAACTACGATTTTTCCAGCCTTAAAGAATACGAAACCGAAAAAAGCAAGATAATACATCCCAAAGCAATAAAAATATATAAATCAAAATTTGCAGATTTTGAAGATTACTTTGATTTTCATAATAAGGGAGCAAAACATGTATTTATCGACATACCGGAAGAAGTGGAAATGCAGCTTCTAAAAGCGGCTATGACGATTTTGAAACAGGAAGCGCACCTGTGCGGAATGGAGGGACCTTACGAGATTATTGAAGACAGAAAATTACGAGAGCAGTATAAAGTACGGTTGCGGAAAGAATTAAAGCTTACTAAAGCAAAAACAGATCGATTGTATCTAGATGTAAAAAGTTGTATAATTGGGAAATAGTTGGAAAGGGACAGGGTAAAGTTTAATTTGGAACACAGTAAAATTAAATTGGGGACGTAGTGAAATCGGGTTTTACTACGTCCCCGAAGAAAGGTGGTTAAAATATGGAAAGAAAAAATGCATGGAACACATACACAAAAGAACAGCTTGCAGAGCTGAACAATATTAATGAAAAATACAAGTCCTGCCTGAATGCTGGCAAGACAGAGCGGGAGTGTGTGGAGCTTGCAGTCAGCATGGCAAAGGAAGCCGGCTACCGGGATCTGAAAGATGTAATGACAGCCGGGGAATGCCTTAAAACAGGTGATAAGGTCTATGCTGTGTGCATGAATAAGATGATCGCTCTTTTCCGCATCGGCGAGGAGCCGATTTCAGCAGGAATGAACATCCTTGGGGCGCACATCGACTCTCCAAGGATTGACGTGAAACAGAATCCTCTCTATGAAAACGAGGGGTTGGCATATCTGGATACACACTATTACGGCGGCATCAAGAAGTATCAGTGGGTGGCTCAACCGCTCTCCCTTCACGGAGTCATTGTGAAGAAGGACGGAACGACTGTGAAAGTCTCTGTCGGAGAGGATGAAAACGATCCGGTATTCGTGATCACAGATCTTCTCGTTCATCTCGCACAGGAGCAGATGGAGAAAAAAGCATCCAAAGTGATCGAGGGAGAAAAACTGGACCTGTTGATAGGAAACCGTCCGGTAGAGGAAGTGATTGAAGAACTGACATCAGTAGACAAAGGAGATAAGAAATCAGAAAAAGCTCAGGCGAAAGAATCAATAAAGGCAAATGTCCTTCAGATTCTGAAAGAAAAATATGACATGGACGAGGAAGATTTCCTTTCAGCTGAGCTGGAGATTGTTCCTGCCGGCAAAGCAAGAGACTGCGGATTTGACCGGAGTATGATTCTTTCTTACGGTCAGGATGACAGAGTGTGTGCATTCACTTCTCTGTTTGCAATGATCGATATTGTCGAGGCAAAGAGAACAGGCTGTTGTCTTCTTGTAGATAAGGAAGAAATCGGCAGCGTCGGCGCGACGGGAATGCATTCCAGATTCTTTGAGAATACGGTTGCCGAGCTGATCTCCCTGACGGAAGGCGAATCAGAATTAAAAGTCCGCCGCACGCTTATGAATTCCAGAATGCTTTCTTCCGATGTGAGTGCGGCTTATGATCCGATGTATGCTGAAGCATTTGAAAAACGCAGCTCTGCATTTTTAGGAGGCGGCATTACATTTAACAAGTTTACGGGAAGCCGCGGAAAATCAGGATCCAATGACGCGAATGCGGAGTATATTGCGGCGCTCAGAAAAGCTATGGATGATGACGATGTGGCTTACCAGTTCGCAGAGTTGGGCAGAGTTGATCTCGGAGGCGGCGGAACGATAGCCTATATCATGGCAAACTACGGCATGGAAGTAATTGACAGCGGAGTTGCTGTCCTGAATATGCATGCGCCTTACGAGGTGACAAGCAAAGCAGATGTATATGAGGCTGTGAAAGGATATCGTACATTCCTGAAAATGTAAACAGTATTAGTGCACAAAAACACCCGCAAAGATTGTGCATCCTTTCCGGATAAAACGCTTGACGCACAAGCTTGAAACCATTAAAATATTATATGCGAAATAATGCGAAGTTATTAGCAAAATTTTTGAGGAGGTCATTGGAACATGGCAACAAAATGGGTTTATATGTTCACAGAAGGTAATGCAACAATGAGAAACCTTCTTGGTGGCAAAGGCGCCAACCTTGCAGAGATGACAGGTCTTGGACTTCCTGTACCGCAGGGATTTACTGTTACAACAGAGGCTTGTACACAGTACTACGAGGATGGCAGACAGATCAACGACGAGATCATGTCTCAGATCATGGAGGCTATGACAAAGCTCGAGGAGATCACAGGAAAGAAATTCGGGGACAAAGAGAATCCGCTTCTCGTTTCCGTACGTTCCGGTGCAAGAGCTTCCATGCCGGGTATGATGGACACGATCCTGAACCTTGGTCTGAATGAGGAAGTTGTTGAGGCTCTGGCAGAGGCGTCAGGCAATCCGCGTTGGGCTTGGGATTGCTACAGAAGATTCATCCAGATGTATTCTGACGTAGTTATGGAAGTAGGTAAGAAATACTTCGAAGAGCTCATCGACAAGATGAAAGAAGAAAAGGGCGTTACACAGGACGTTGAGCTGACAGCAGAGGATCTGAAGACTCTGGCAGGACAGTTCAAGGCTGAATACAAAGAGAAGATCGGTTCAGACTTCCCGGCTGATGCTAAAGAGCAGCTGGTAGGCGCTGTTAAGGCTGTATTCCGTTCATGGGACAACCCGAGAGCAAACGTTTACCGCCGCGATAACGATATCCCGTATTCATGGGGAACAGCTGTCAACGTACAGATGATGGCATTCGGTAATATGGGAGACGACTGTGGAACAGGCGTTGCATTTACACGTGACCCGGCTACAGGAGCAAAAGGTCTCTTTGGTGAGTTCCTTACAAACGCACAGGGCGAGGACGTTGTTGCCGGTGTTCGTACACCGATGCATATCTCCGAGATGGAAGAGAAATTCCCGGAAGCATTCAAGCAGTTCAACGAAGTGTGCCACACACTGGAGACACACTACAGAGATATGCAGGATATGGAGTTTACTGTAGAGCACGGTAAACTGTACATGCTTCAGACACGTAACGGTAAGAGAACAGCTCAGGCTGCTCTGAAGATCGCATGCGACCTTGTTGA
>DWXI01000157.1 GCA_019119265.1 Candidatus Mediterraneibacter intestinigallinarum
CCGAACCATCTGCTTTGGACGTTGCTGTAGTTCCATTCTCTGCAGATTCTGCTTCTTTCAATCTGAATTCTGCACCCGCCAAAGCCTCCTGCGCATCTGCACTGTCTACTTTTACAAGTTTGATTTTCAGATCAGGCTTAATCTTATTGGTAAACGTAGCACCATTGAATGTCAGCGTATAAGATTCATCTGAATTTTGTGTAGTTGTAAAATCAGTAAATGTCGTATAATTCTGATCATTTGCATCTTTCTTTTCTACCGTGACATTAGACACATAATAGCTGACAAACTCAATATCCAAAACAGTTGTTGTATTCTTTGCAATTGTAACGTTAATCTCGTAAACTGTCTGGTCATATTCTATATCCGGACTACTGCCAGAATCCTCGATTAAATAATAAGTGTAATTTCCTGTATTGTTATAAGTTGTATTTGTTGAAAGAATAAATTTTCCGTTTTTATCAGTGGTTGCAGTACCGATCACATCATCTTCTGTATACGTCCATTTGCCGTCCGTTTTCTGTGGTTCTTGTTTCAAAAGGATAAATTCGAATCCCTCAAGCCGACCTGTCTGAGCTTGTCCGTTTTTCGTAACTGCCTTACTGCCCGTGATATCCAATGCAGGATTGACTGTCTCAACCTGGTCCACATTACCAAGAATTAAATTTCCATTACTCATGATACCGCCACCATGAATAGATGATTTGTTACCTGTGATAAATATCCCTGCCGAGTTGATCGCAGCCTGTTTACCCGATTCATCCGGATTTGCTGTCAATCCGCAAAGCCACTTGGCTGGCTTATATCCTGTCTTGCTGATTGAAACCGGCTGTCCATCTATGCGGCCTTTCCAATTTGCCGCATGCCCGCCTAACATCTCCCCCATAACAAGGGTTATAGTAACATTTGCTTCTTTTTTTACTGTATAATAGTCCTGATAGCAACCGCTTAATCCCCTTTCATAAAACTGATCGTCTATATTTCCATGATACTCATCATCTTCTCCAATCGTAGCTTTATCATCATATTTATTTCCTGTTCCTCCGGAACGGGCTGTTCCATCAGCATCATTATCATAAATTGCTGCTCCTTGCTCGTTTACAACCAAAGTTCGACCAGTCGGGCAGGCTGCCACGCCACCTCCAAATCCTTGTGCCGTATTATCTGTAATCAATGACTCAAAAACAACTAAGCGTCCTTCTTCCTGTACAAATACTCCGCCACCGCCCCAATCATTCTTTGTTTTCGTCTCATTATTCGTAATATAAATATTTTCCCCGTCCGTACTTCTCCGGAACGTTGCATTCGTATAACCCGATACCCTTATACCGCCTCCTTCAGAACTCTCAGCACAGTTTGCCGAAACAATACCGCCCGTCATTGCAAACTGTGTACCGGATACAGCAGCGTTAAAATGCCCCACATAAAGTCCACCTCCGGCTTCAGAAGAATAATTGCCGCTTACTATACCGTTTGCTACAGTAAGAGTTCCTCCCTGTATCGCCATACCGCCGCCGCCGTGACACCCAAAGCCGACAACTCCACAATTTCCTATAGCACTATTATTAGTGATATATCCACCATTCAAATTCACAATAGCATTTTTTGCGAATATACCGCCGCCGCCAAATCCTTCGTCAAAATCCCACGCTGTCATCTCTATTGATTGATTGCCAGAAATTATTCCATCCGCCATCGTAAAGCTACCGCCATCAACATACACGCCGCCACCATTCTTCGCTTTATTTGCTGCGATTACTCCTCCTCGCATTGTGACCTGCCCTGTGGTATAAATACCGCCGCCATTAGAACTCGTGGTATCAGTACCACCACAGACATATCCTCCGCTTATATTCAATGTTCCGGCATTAGAAATAATATTAGAAGCTCCTGAAAAGCTGCTACTATTCTTAATTGTCAGCAAACCTCCTTCTAGATTAAATGTACTTCCAATAGAAACATCTACAATAGAATCCGCTCCATATGTATATTCTCCTACAATATATCCCATATTAGTGACTTCATATTTTTGTAGAGTTTCTACAGTACTTATTCCATCTCCAGAAAATGCGCTTTCAGTTACATAATATGTCAGATTAGAAGGTTTAGTTCCGTCAAATTGAATTTGAGCCAGGTTATTGTAAGTATCTCCACTTGATACACTGTTTTTACTAACTGTAGCCGCACTTGAATCTTTAAGTGTGAAAGTCGCTCCGTTTTTAACCTGGATGAAATTTCCCCACCCCTTATAATAAATACCATAACCATTTAAATCCAATACAGTGTTCGTTGTAATCGTAATGCCATATCCTTCGCCTTCGGTACCATACCATGCATCAGCTGTCAAATAAAATTCTCCGCCATTTTCCAGCTGACTAATCTGATCACCACTAATCGGATTTCCCGTCAGATCCGCCAACAGCGCGACTCCATATACTGAAAAGTGATCTGTATCAAGCACCACCGTGCCTTCATCATCTACAGTCGCCTCCATATCTTCAGCGCGTTCCTTTTTCTCATCGATATGGTAGACTTTTGCTTCTGTTCCTTCTGTGTCAAATCCTTCAAACCCGACAGTAACAGTTCCTGTAGGTTCAATCTCTTCTTCCTCATGCCAGAGCGTGATATCAAAGAGATACTCTTTCTTAGGCTTAAGTCCGGCATCTTCTAATGCCTGGCTCTGGATGTCGACTGCCTCCCGGTCTTTGATTTCCTCTGCTTTGAGAGTAACCTCACCCGCTGGATACGGCAGAGCATCACCTGATCCGCTGACAGTCACCGTGATACCGTTCTCTGTCTCCACAGACAGTTCGAAGTCCTGAGCCTGTGCGTTTTCCTCTGTCTGTTCTTCCTCCTTTTCCTGTTCCGGCAGAGCGCCGTATCCCAGGATCTTCTCATCATCAGCCGATCGTGTAACAGTCTGGACCTTATCTTCCCAGTCACCCTCGATGGTCTTCAGTTCATTTTCTGTTTCACTTATATTTACTTCTGATATAATGCCTGTATGATCAGCTTTCGTGTCTCCATCCAGATCGAAGAATACCAGGTCTCCGGGAACCGGTTCATATTCTGTATCTGACGCTTCATGGTACAGGCTGTATTCTTCTTTGGAAAGTTCTTTGATCCACTCTTCACAATCATCGGAGAGCGGCATTCCCTCTACACCGGCATAGTGCAGGCAGAAGGATGCGAACATCCCGCTCCATTCGCCGTAAGGCTCTCCGTACCACTGTCCATAACGGGTATAGCCTCTGGCCTCGCCGGTTTCATCTGTAACATAATTTTCTGTGCTCTCTGTATATCCGATCTGAGTCTTTGCGATAGCAAGGACGTCTTCGGGATATTTCCCTGTCAGTTCTACGGACTGGAATGTAGCTTCCCACTCTTCCTGTGTTTCCGTATCCTGTGTTTCCGTATCCTGTGCTGTCTCATCTGTTTTTGTATCTTCTGTTTTCTCTGCCGTTTTCTCCGTTTCCGATGTACCGGTATCGACTGTTGTTTCTGTGTCCTCCTGCGTCGTATCCGATTCAGTATTTTCTGTCTCACTGCCGGCATTCTCTGTTTCCGTACTGTCTGCTGTCTCGGAGCTTTCTGTTTTTTCAGCAGTTTCCACTGTTTCAGCTTCTTCTGATGTTGCAGCGTCACCTGTATTCTCTGTCGTTGTATCTGCAGTTTCCTCTATTCCGTTCTCCGCCGTTTCTTCTGACCGGACGCAGGCGTCTGTGTGAACATGTTCTTCCAGTCCGCATATAAGACTGCCTTCTGCATCATAGCATTCCTGAGTATGTGTATGTTCTTCGATTCCGCACTGATACTTTTCCATTGTGATCGCAGGAAGGATCAGCGAATATACTGTGCAAAATACCACGATACCGGCCAGGCAGGTAACAGCCTGATACCAGCGCTTTTTTCTCCGGTGTGCCTTTATTAACTTCTCCGCCTCATTCATAATATTACGTTTCATATACGCATTTCCTCTCTCCCTGATATACCGGCTATCCTAATGTACCAAACTCCGGCAGCGGCCATACACGGAAAACGATCTTTCCGACAATCTGCTCTTCAGAGACACAGCCAACGCTTGTATTTCTTGAATCCACGGACGTAAATCGATGATCTCCCATACAAAAGTACCGGTCTTCCGGCACCTGATACGGAAGATCGATATTACAGTCGCCCAGAGCTTTTTCTTTCAGATAAGGCTCATCCAGCAGCTCACCGTCTATATACACATTTCCATCCTCATCTATATCGACCCATTGCCCGGGTCCGGCGATACATCGCTTTACAAGGATTTTATTTCCCAGATAAAACGCCACCAGATCGCCTGTTTCAAAATCTGATCCTTTTGCGCAGATCACGATATCTCCTTCGCTTACGGTAGGCGTCATGGATGACCCGTATATCTGCAGGACAGGCATCCAGACCGTCGCCACCAGTACAGCTACGGCCGCAACTACGACCAGTGCATAGATAGTACTTCTCAATACCCGCATATATCGCTCTCTGTAACGTTCCCTTCCCAGCTCAACGCTCAACTGCTCCACAGTAGGAAGTTCTCCAGACGGATGTTTTTTCTGTTTCATGATACATCATTTCCTTCCTCCGCCATGCGGCGCACGTTCTCAAGGTACTGCTGAGCTGCGCGGTCGGCTGCTTCAAATACATCGTTCAGTTTCAGCGCCGCCTCTGCCAGTGATCCTGCATTTTCTATCATGATATTTCGGTCTTTCAATTCGGATTCGGCACGATCCAGCTTCTGCTTCAGTTCTTCGTTTTCATTCATCTGTTCGATGAGCATTTCCAACAGTTCTTTTCTGCTCAGACGCCTCAATTCTTTGTCTGTCATCCTGTGCCTCCTCCTGATTATTCCATTTCCTTCGTCCAAAAATATACCCCCGTTTTGTGTAATCCTCAATTATAAAATCCTCCGATTTATGTAATTTTTCACAGATTATATAAGTCAATCTTTATTTTTTACCATCGATTAGATAGATGGAGTTCATTCCCCATCCGATTTGAGAAATGCCGCGGGCAGCTCACGTACATATTACGCAAAAGACACCCGATGCAGATAACTGCTCCGGATGTCTCTATGACAATACATCTTCTATATTTTCTATTCCCTTTCGCATCGCTGTACTTCGTTCGTTCTGAAAAAATGCATCCAGCATCATCTCGCCCCGTCTTCCAGCTCCACAAGCATATCAAGGATCTCAAGCTTGTCATCCTCTGAGTTCCAACTCTATTACTGTGGTCCGGAGAACTGTTTCTTAATTTACTTCTACGCTTCCGTTCTCTGCACCCGCCGGACCCGCCTGGACGTTCTTCTCCGCTGTTCGAGCATTCTTTCTCTGCTCGCCCGTCCTCTTCTTGTTCTCTCCTTCAATCTCTCTTTTGTCATCGTCCTTCACAACCTTTCAGGTTTTTCCTCATTTTTTACATGGGAAATTATACCTTCCGTCAAGACGGCGTTCAATTAGAAAATCCTCCGATTTATGTAACATTTCTCAGATTGCATAAACCAATCATATTTTTTCCCATAAAAGTTCCGGCATGTGGATCTCTGATCTGATCCACATGCCGGTATAATCATGGCAATATTAATTTACAGACTACTTTGTCTGTTGTTCTGTGCTCTTCCTCCGGTAACTCTCCGGAGTATCGCCGAACTGCTGCCGGAAGCATTTGGAGAAATAGGACATATTTTTAAATCCCGTATGTTCTCCTATCTCACGCACTGACATCTGTGTAACAGTAAGAAGTTCCTCCGCCTTCGCCATCCGGACATTTCGGATATATTGTTTGATGTTCTCCCCCACCTCCTTCTTGAACACCATGCTCAGATATCCCGGAGACAGATACAGCCTTGCAGCCATCTGGTCTACCTGAATATCTTCCATATAATGTTTCTTAATGTATTCTTTCGTCATCTCCACCTTATATTTCAGACTGCTCTTGTCTTCTGAGATAAATTGAAGGAAGTTCTCCATCTCCTTTTGCGCCGTGGCTATCAGTTCTTTCACGGAGGAGCACTGATACATATCATCGATCACTTTCTCCATATCCCGGTCGTCCGCCATAGGAGAAGATTCTCCCAGGACTTTGACGATATTGGTGAATATGAATTTTACGTACATATTCGGGAAACCGCTGTTGCCGCTGTATTTCTTTACCACGCGTTCAAAGTGTTCTTCCATATGATAGACGTCGCGGTTCCGGATATCTTTCTCCAGCATGCCGATCAGGCAGCCTTCTTCCAGCAGTTTCTCGCCTGTGCCTTCCGGCGCTTCGCAGAAGAGATGCCGTTCTGTATGGTAGAACTTTTCTTCCATCAGTTCATCCAGCCTGCGGTAAGTTTCCGGCAGTTCTTCTCTCGAACTGATGGTCCTGCTGACTGCAAGGTAGAACTTAACTCCGTACTTCCGGTACAGCCAGCTCATAAGCCGTTCTGCTTCTTTCCGGTGATCTGCATTCTCACCCGATATGAGCAGAAGCGCCTGATCTGTATTCAGATTCAGATAGAATGCCCGCTCCTGAAAGATGCCTTTCAGCGACTTCTGGAACTCCTCGCCGTATTTCTCGAAGAATCCGGCCTTGCACTCCAACATGATCATATATCTGATCTGATCCCACAGCTCAATATCAATATGATTTTCCGCCGCTCTGAGCGCGGTCTGGCTGCCTCCCAGGATATAGTTCAGAAGGAAATACTGGTTCAGCAGGCGGATTCTTTCCTGCTTTTCTCCAAGATGTTCTTTTCTGTCGCTGAGATTCTGTCTTACATGGAGAAATGCTTTGCCGAATTCCAGCGGATCCACCGGTTTCAGTATATAGTCCTGCACGCCGTAACGTATAGCAGTCCTGGCGTAATCAAAGTCGTGATAGCCGCTGAAAATGATAATTTCCGTATTCTCTGAACACTCTGATGTTTTCTTTGCAAGCTCCAGACCGTTTACAAACGGCATTCGGATATCTGTCAGAAGTATATCCACTTTATCCTCTTCTATGATCTTCTCAGCCTCCCGGCCGTTAGCCGCTTCCAGGATCCGGTAACTGCCCGCTTCTTTATTCAGAAGCTGCCGGATTCCGTTGCGTTCGATCTTTTCGTCGTCAGCGATCAACACCGTATACATTTCACATCACCCTTTTACTGCGCCGGATAGTCCGTCCGCATAGAATCTCTGTACGTAGATAAACAGAATCGCGATCGGTATGGACACACACACCGCTCCTGCCGCAAAACACGTATACCACTGATAGATATTTTCCTTTGCAAGCATCTGGAACAATCCTACCGATACGGTATAATATCTGGAATCCGATCCGATGATCACCTTTGCAAATATGAAGTCTGTCCACGGAGCAATAAAGCTGGTCAGCAGCGTATATACAAGGATCGGTCTGGACAGAGGGAGCGTGATCTTCGTGAACACGTTCCACCTTGTCGCGCCGTCTATATATGCGGCCTCGTCTATTCCTTTCGGGATCGTATCGAAGAATCCTTTCGCGACATAGAAACTCAGCAGATTGGCGCCTCCCGAATACACAAGGATCAGCGCGATCAGTTTCAGTCCGCCGTCTGTAAGCCCCATCCCTTTCAGGATATAGTACACTGCGATCATGGACATGAACCCGGGGAACATTCCGAGGATCAGGGCAATGTTCAGATAAGGTTTTCTCATCTTGAACCGCATCCTGGACATGGTGTATGCGATCGAGATCAGGAAAAACGTAGCCAGGATACAGGTCACTATAGCCACTATCAATGTGTTCATAAACATTCTGGGGAAATCAAATACCCCCGTATCTGTAAACAGTTTTATGTAATTGCCGACGGTCAGCTCCTCCGGTATGAATTCAGTGGAATAAGATCCTTTTCCCGCACGGAAAGAGGTCATAACTACCCAGAATATCGGAAACACCCATATAATCGCAAGAACTGTAAGGAGCACATGTACGATTGTGATCAGTATTCTCTTTTTCGTCTTCATTGATTTCATTACTGGAATCCCTCCTCGTTCTTATATGATCCCGTCCTTCTGTATGTAACGAGCGCCAGCGTTGCGCAGATGACAAAGGTAAGTATACCTATGACAGCTCCGTAATTGTAATCTTTAAAGTCGATAGTCAGTTTGTAGAGCCATGTAACGAGAAGGTCGGTCTTGCCCCCGGTTCCGTTGTAATAATCCATGGCCGCCGGCCCTCCTTCTGACAGGAGGTAGATCACATTGAAGTTGTTGATGTTTCCGATAAACTGTGTAATAAGGTACGGGGTCGTCACAAACAGCATGTATGGAAGGGTAATTTTGAAAAAAATCGTGACTGGTCCGGCCCCGTCTATTTTTGCAGATTCATATAATTCTGCCGGTATATTCTGCAGAATTCCTGTTACCTGAAGGATCGTATAAGGAATACCGATCCATATATTTACCACGATGATCGTCACTCTTGCCCATGTTGCATCTGTCCAGAAAGGCAGAGCGTTGCTGATCAGCCCCAGATCCTGGAGAAGGACGTTGATCGCTCCCTGTTCCTGAAGCATGGTCCTCATGATCAGCAGAGAGACAAACTGCGGCACTGCGATGGAAAGAACGAAGATAAATCTCCAGAATCCTTTGCACCTTGTCTCTTTCCAGTTAATGATCATAGCGAGGATCATCCCGAGGATGTAATTGATGAAAGTAGCTGCTATCGCCCACACAAACGTCCAGCCGAGTATGTGCCAGAATGCATATCCGAGCCCGCTTCCCGCATCAAGTATCGTCTCAAAGTTTTTAAGTCCTACCCAGTCAAAAAGCTGGCCCGGAGGCTGGTGATTCCTGTCGTAGTTTGTAAACGCCATACAGATCATGAACACCAGCGGCAGGATCGTAAACATGATAACGCACAGCGTGGGGAAGAAAAGGAGTGTAGAATTAAGCCGTTTGTCCAGGAGCGACCTGAGATCCTCCTTCAATGACAGCACCTTTTTCCCTTCTTCTGTCTTCTTCTGCTGCGTGTACGCGGATTTCACATTTGTCCGCCATATAATAAAAAATCCGATCGTGATGAATATAGTAGCTACTCCGTAGAGCAGAAACAGCATGGAGTTATCTCCCTGCGTATATTCGTAGATCTGTTTCGCCTCATTAAATACTTCCTGGCCTGTCTGAGTTCCCAATGTAGTCAGGCCGGCCAGCATTCCCGTTCCGAACATCGCCATAAAGAGGATATAAATGACTTCCGCAGCCAAAAACAGGATGCCTTTTACATACTGTCCGTAGCGGATATTTCCGGCTCCCATGATCAGGCATGAGAGTTTTACCGCTGTTTTTCCTTTCCGGATGGATTCTCTGACTGAAACTACCTCCGGAAACTCTTTCATTTTTATTGGAGTTTCTTTTTTCTTCGCTCCTCTTGCTCTCATAGTTTCCTCCTTGTGTTTCGAAGTATTCCTTTTTCCCAGGAGACCGGCGCAGATTCCGCCAGCGCCTGATCTGCGGCGCTCTCCTGGGAAAAAGAATGTCCCGCCAATGACTGACGGGACATTCTCTTGTCTTTTTTATAATCCGCTGGAAAGGATTCCCTCGGTCATTGCCTTTGTCTTCTCAGCCGCATTGTCTGCCGTCACATCTCCCTGGATGATCTCTTTACCCATTGTTTCTGCCGGTGTCCAGTATGCATTCATCTCGGAAAGTACCGGCTGAAGGAAGGATGCTTCACTGATCTCATCCATCTGAGCTTTTGCTACTTCGTCGTCTCCAACTTCAATTGTAGACAGTGTCGGGATAATACCTCTTGTCTCATATCTGATCTGCTGGCATTCCTCGCCTCCCAGATACTGTGCGAGCGCTACAGCCACTTCCGGGTTCTCGCAGTTCGGATTTACGCCGATTGCTTTGCTTCCTGCGAAAGATCTCATCTGTCCTTCTGTTCCATTGATGTTTACAGTAGGAAGTTTTACTGCTCCGAAGTTATCGCCAAGTGCTTCTCTGATCGCTGCCGCATCCCAGGAACCGCTGCAGAATGCGCCGAGTTTGCCTTCCTGGAAAAGTGCGAGACAGCTTCCGTCCTGATTATTTGTGAATTTCGGATTAGCTGCAAGATCTACCATGTACTGAGTAGCTGCGATACCTGCTTCGCTGTCGAAATCACATCCTGCTGACGGATCTGTTCCGTCGCCAAAGAGCGTACACCCTGCTCCGAAGTAGAATGCTTCTACATACCAGCTGTCTGTCATCGGGAACCCGAAGTTATATACTCCGTCTCCAAGATCCTTTTCCATCATAGTGTCAAGTGATTTTACATCGTCCTCGGAGAATTTGCTCTTGTCATAATACATAAACCATGTATTGGATGTGAACGGAACTCCATAGATTCCGTCGTTATATGTAACAGACTGTACCATTGTCTCGTCATTGTTTTCTTTTACCCAGGTTTCCGTATCTCCGCCCAGTTTAGCAAGAGCGCCTGCGTCGACAAGCGTCGGGATCTGATCGTTTGCATAGAAGTATACGTCTCCTGCCTGCTCCACGTCTTTTGTCACCTGGTCTCTCGCATCGCCTTCGCCGCATACGCCGTACTCAAAGTTGATCTCCCATTCCGGATGTGCTTCGTCAAATGCTTCGCACATTGATTTCAGGATGCCTTCGTCATATCCTTCCAGCGCCGCCTGATCTTCCTGCGGACCCCACACTGTAAGGTTGACTTCCTGTACCTCTTCCTGCTCTGCAGCATCTCCGCTGTTATCTGCGGACCCGCTGTCAGAACTTCCGCATCCTGTCATAAGACCGCCTGTCATCAGTGCAGCCATGATAAGTGCGAGCACTCTTTTTTTCTTCATTTTACATTTCCTCCTCACATGAACTTCATTTATTTTCTATAGTGTTATTGTAAAGTGATAAAGCCCGTTCGTATATAAAACAAATCTTTAAAACATGTCACTTTTCCAAGATTTATTTTGCTCCCGTGCCTCCAAATACAACAAATACTGTTTTAAAAAGAATCTGCAGATCCAACGCCGGATCCCAGTTTCTTACGTATTCCATATCCATTCTGACTACCTCGTCAAAGTCCGTAATACTGCTGCGGCCGCTGACCTGCCAGATGCCGGTAAGCCCCGGCTTTACCGACAGCCTTGCTCTCTGTCTGGGCGTGTACTCCATCCACTCGTCCTCTGTAGGCGGCCGCGTTCCCACAAGACTCATATCCCCTTTCAATACATTCAGAAACTGGGGGAATTCATCCAGCGATGTTCTCCGGATAAACCAGCCGAGGCCATGCCGTTTTCCATCCGGGCCGCTTCCGATGATACGGGGATCGTCTTCCATTTTGAACATCAGCCCGTTCATTTCATTAGATTCCATCAGTTCTACTTTTCTTTTTTCCGCGTCCGTATACATGCTGCGAAACTTATAGATTTTAAATCTCCGACCGTTTTGCCCGATCCTGGTCTGGGAGAAGAAGACCGGTCCGGGGGATGACAGCCAGATTGCCGGAGCAAGGAACAAGGTGATAATTCCTGTCAGGATAAGCCCGACTGTTCCTCCGCAGATATCCAGAACACGCTTGATGATCTTCTGTCTGCGCGGAATGATGCGAATGCCTGAAGTCACTGTCAGATCTCCGACTTCGCAATGGACAGTCACACCCATGCTCGTACACACCCGAATTACCCACACCGGTAAAAGCATTTCACTTCCGGCGCTGATCATCACCGCATCTACCCACTTTGTCTGGATATAGCAGGAAATATCTTCCGCTCTGCAGACAACGGGAACTCCTTCCGTCTCTTCTCCGTATTCCGGATTTTCCCGCGGATATGCAATTCCGATGATCTCATATTCTGCGCCGTACTCTTCACGGATCCGTTCCAGTTCACTTTTCGCCTCTTTCCTTGTCGTGACCAGCAAAAGTTTTTCTTTTCCGTCGGTCTTCATTATGCGAAATAAACCTGAGCGATCCATTCCTGGACAGACGGCTCATACTCGCCCATGTCTCCCTCCATCATCCTGAAATCCGCCGTATAATAAGCGTCCTCGTCCACGACAAGGATTCCCCGGTGCAGCATACTGTAACCTTCATCATCTTCGTATGCCGTATACTCGCATGTGTCCAGCCCCAGTTTTTCTGCAAGATCATCGTTTGCCTCCACAGAAGTCACCGTCCAGCCCCTGTCTCTGATATATTCATCAGCCAGGGCCTGCGCTTCCCCCGTTTCTCCCACGACGCAGTTCCAGCTGTACTGCAGACGGTCGTCGCAGCTATATGTCTCTGCAAATCCTCCGTTATCATCAGCTTCGGAGCTCTGCCGTACCCAGGATTGCGCCTGGTCCAGCATCAGTATTTTCCCGTTCCAGTCTCCCTGATCCACACTGGTATCTGACAATGTATCTTTCTTTTCTGCATGGACTTTATCTATCGCGTCCGCCGCCGCCTGCATTTCTCCGGCCTCCTGCTCGTCCGCCTCCTCCCCGGTCTTCCCGTCTGAATCTGTAGTCTGATCTATCGTGATGTTTTTTGCGGTTTTTTCTGATCCGCTCTCTGTGTCTGAACTGCATCCCGGCAATGTAAGCGCCATTGCCGCCAGCAGGATCGTCAATATTTTCTTCTTCATTTTCTTCTCCTTTTATACATGTATATTTGCAACCGGGGGCCGGAAAATCCGCGCCCCCGATTCCGGCAGTACCGCCTGCCTTCTACTCCCACTGATAGAGAAGTCTGTATGTCTCTACTGCTCCGCTCTCGTCTTTTACATCTACATAAAGTATGTATGTTCCTGCCTCTGGCGGATTGCAGTAAGCGACGTCGCTTGCCGCATAATCACGGAATACGGTAGTCTTTCCGTTACCCTGACGATAGAAACGATACTGGAGCGTTCCTTCGCCGCCATCAGCGTCCACTGTAAGTTTTACGCTTGTTCCCTGTTTCTGCGGTGATTCCAATTCCGCTGTAAAGGAGCGGATAGTAAGCGGGTTGTCTGCCTTGATCCATTTATATTCAATAGAATCTGTAACAACTTTTCCTGTCTCATCCTTTACGTCTACATAAATTGTATAGCTGCCCGG
This sequence comes from Candidatus Mediterraneibacter intestinigallinarum, assembly GCA_019119265.1. GTDB lineage: Bacteria > Bacillota > Clostridia > Lachnospirales > Lachnospiraceae > Mediterraneibacter > Mediterraneibacter intestinigallinarum. Next base: position 13,050 of record DWXI01000157.1, read on the forward strand.
CGTCGGATTGCAGTATGCCGATCTTGACGTGCTGTAATCGCGGAAGACTGTAACATTATCATCTTTCTCACGATAGAAACGATATTCAAGCTGGCCCTTGCCCTGTGCGTCTACTACGATCTGGATGCTGGTTCCTTCTGTCTGGGGAGACTTTTTATTCACTGTAATGTTATTGATCGCAAGTTCCTGATCCTCTGATTTTTTCTCCCATGTATAGGACATTTTTGCTGTATCTGTGTTGCCTTTCTCATCTTTTACATCCACATAGACTGTATAGTCTCCTGCCGCCGGCGGATTGCAGTATGCCACATTACTTGCTGCATAATCACGGAATACCGTAGTTGTTCCGTCTTCTGTCACACGGTAGAAGCGGTACTGAAGCTTTCCTTCGCCGCCTTCTGCTTTCGCTGTGAATTTCACGCTTGTTCCCTGTGCCTGCGGAGATTCAAGTGCAGCTTCAAAAGAGCTGATTTTAACATCCTCTGACGGATCCGGGATCTTCCCACTGATTTCATACGTTTTGTCTACTTTCACCTGATGGCCTTCTTCATCTGTCACAACAACGCTGAGCGTATGGCTGCCGCCCACAGTATCCCATGTTACAGTATCATTTGTGGAATCCTGCAGTTCTTTTCCATCTACCAGGAACTGATAATTCAGTTCTCCCTCACCGCCTTCAGCCTCAGCCTCCAGTGTCAGGTCAGTTGTATCAGCCTGCGGTGATGACCTGTCGGCTCCGAAGTTTACGCTGAGCGTTCCCTTGTTCGGTTCCGGATCTGGCCCCGGTTCCGGATCCGGATTGGAATCTGTGTTTCCAAGCTGTGCCAACGGCACGGTTATGTTATCTGTATCTTCTTTTTCCGCTGATGTGGAAGCGTCTGCGCTGTACGGTTCTGTAGCTGAATCAAGCATTGTCATATCCATCGGAGTGCAGCCGATGCCGCCTGCGCCGAATGTAGAGATGTGCATCACGCCGATGCCGTTCTCTTCAAGCTGATCCTTGGTAATACCAAGAGCGTCCATCGGGATCGTCATAGTGTAGAATGTATCCTGTGACGTGCTGTGACCCATATCCAGGAAATTCACCCAGTTGGATGAGCTGTCCTCCAGCATAGAAGGTACATAACCCTCATATCCGTTCATCTTGATTCCGGTCAGTGAGTCTCCGCAGAAGAATCCATCCTCATATTCATATGATATTCCGGCTTCTTCAAGGCCTACACATGTCTCATAGCTGAACAGTCCGTCCTCATCCGCCGTAAAGAGCGCCGGCGTTCCCACGCCCGGTTTGCTGGAGAAACAGATAGCCGCGTCTACTGTAGTCGTATACTGTATCGGATGACCCCAGAGATATTCTCCCGAATCGGTCATACCGCTTGCCTTGTTTCCTGTACCGAGGTTAAGTACGAGAATCTGCGGGATATCGCCGTTATACGGCTTTCCATTGTCGCTGATCGGATATCCCTGCGCCGGATCGATCACATCCGTCACATTCGTGTACTGCCAGCCAATATAAATATTTTCATCATCCCACGCTCCATAAAGAGCATAATCGTCATATACCGGTCCCTCGTGAGTACCTCTGAAGCTTCTCGGATCATCATTCGCTACACCCTGAGCGATCAACATGTCCTCTGTAAAATCGGAAGCACCGGTGATCGTCGCTTCTTTTCCGACCTGTCCGTCCGGATTTGTAGCGTACTTTCCTCCAAGAGCCGACGATGTCGCGCCTGCCGCCGCAGCGACTGCCTGTACGGACGCTTCTGCTGACGCTGTCTGCGCGGATGCCTGATCTCCTGTCTCGTACTCCAGATAACCGCCGTTCTTCTCTGCGTTGAATTTCTTATGGAATGTAAATGTCTTCTCTGTCGTAGTCTCTCCGTCTGTCGCTGTCGTTTCCAGTGTGATGTCTCTGTCTGCGATCTTGCCGGTTCCGACTGTTACTGTGGTTTCTTCAGTAAATTTCTGCTCCGGTCCGCCGTCCAGGCTGTATGTGCCTGACTCTGCGTTCTCAAGGCTTAATGTCACTTCCATCGATTCATCGTCGAATGTCGTTCCGTCTTTCACAGAAGAAGTCACTTCCGGTTCTTTTTCCGGCTTCGGCGGATCCGGCATATCAACCCACTGGCCGTCGTCGTATACCATACGTCCGCTCAGCGGCATCCCGTCTTCCATATCAGCCGGATAACGGCGAGAATTATCTCCTCCGAAGAAGATCACAAGAGGATCACCGATCTCATCGGATACTTCATAGGAATAAAGATTTGTAAAGCCATCTGCTTCTTCGCCGGTCACTTTCTCCATCTTAACACCCGGCCATTCCGCATTCTCTGCGCCTGCGTCATTGTATACATAGGCGTAAGGCTCTTCCCATCCGGAAGGAAGGTCGATGTAGGCGATATTTTTCTCTGCCTTTGTAAAGACGGCTTCCTTGCTGACCTTACCCTCACTTCCCTGTGCGGTTACTGTTACAGTCACACTCTCACCGACTTTCAGGGTAGAACCGACCGTGATCACATCGCCGTCCTCGTAAGATCCTTCTGCTCCTTCGCTTGTCTCATAGTAAGCGTCTGTCACATTCTTTGCGCGAAGTTCTACACCAATGGAATCTCCTGTAAAAGAGTCGCTTCCTGTTGTAGAATTAGCGCTTACGCTGGGAGCATTGTCTGTATAAAGCACGACCACAGACTGCGCGCCTACATTACCTTTGAGCATCCCGCCTGAAACCGTAAATGTTCCTCCGGATACGTGATCCGTATATGTGCCGTCTTCCAGGTTCGTCTTTGTGTTGATCGACATCGATCCGCCTACGTTGACAATGCATGTTCCTACCGTTCCGCGGTCGATCTGGAGCGCCTCTGTACTGGTATTGCTGTCTGTACAAGTAACATTTCTCAGATATTCATTTTCTCCGACCATAGCGTTGCGGAATTTGTTCACCGCTACGACCTCGTCGCTCATGAACTCATCAGAACCTCTTGCTCCAAGTTCATTATTTCCCCATCGGTCTCCCCAATGGTTTTCTCCGTACTCATCTCCCGAACCGTCCGGCCGGCTGTAGAAAAGGGGAGTGCCGTTTGCTCTTGCGGCTATTACTGCCCATCCCAGACGTATCTGTGTATCGCTAAGATCAACTGACTTGCCTTCGTTACAGTATGTATCGTGGGATTCCACCCATGTCACCAGACTTTCCGGTGTGGAATGATTCCAGTTCATCAGATTGTTTACACTGAAGTTCTTGCTTCTCAGCGCGTCTCTGAGTTTATCTCCATAACTGCTGGCTGTCATTCTCATATACTGGGAATATTCCTTTTCAGGTACGTTTTGATCCTGCAGCACCTCTCCATAATTAAAGATGCGGTCTGCATCGCTCAATGTAACGCCATTGACTGACTCTTCCCCCGTTGCTATCGGCCAGAAGTTATTCCTGCTGCTCTTATCATCCAGCGGATCTGACGGAACACCTATGTGTTTTGCCGTATCGTAACGGTATCCGTCTGCTCCGCAGGCGATCAGGTCGTTGAGATAATTAAGGAAATACTCCTGAAATCCCGGATTTTCTGTATTTACATCAGGAAGGCCTCCCATCTTACCTGTCGTACACTGTTTGCGGTCATTGTAATTGGTAATCGGATTGAATCCGTTCGCGTGGAACAGATCGTCTCTGCTGTCTCCGGCTGCATCATATAGTTCCTGAGAGACTTCATCCAGCTCCGGCGTCACGTGGTTAGGAATAACATCTACGATGACTTTTATTCCGTATTTGTCCGCTTCATCGCACATTGCGATAAACTCGTCTCTTGTTCCAAGCTGATAGTTCCCGATCTTCCAGTCTGTCGGCTGGTAATGCCACCACCAGCATCCGTCTGTTCCGTCTACCGTATCATTCCCCATAATTTTCATATTAGGGTGCGTGTCGTTACACTCGTTGGCAGGCGACGTCTGGATCGTGGAGAATCCGGCCTCAGCGATATCCGCCATATTTTCCCTGATCGTATTGAACGACCAGCACCAACAGTGCAGGATCGCGCCGTCTTCGATATTTTCTGTCAGCCCGTACTCCGATGCTGCCGAATCCTCTGACGAGACTGCTGCTGTCGCAGCCTGCGTCGGAGCGGCCTGAACGCCCGATGCCGGCAGACCGGTCAGGACAAGTCCTGTCGCCAGCAAGAGCGCGACCAGTCTGGCTTTCAGCCCGTTTCTCTTTTTCGAATGATTCGAATTGTCCATCCTCTTTTCCCTTTCTCCTTTATATATTTTGCTGCATTTTTTGCGTTTTACGGACCCCCCTTTTACACTTACTCACGCTCCTTTCTGTCTGACATTTTTTGTCTGGAGTCCTTATTTTACGATATTTATATTTCAAGCTTGTCGCAATGAAACTTTTCTATAATTTATATAACTTTTTAAAGATTTTTCATATTTTATTATCTATTTTTGCTGATATTTTTTAGTCCTCTTATTTTTTCCCTGATATATACTATGAATTTTTCCTTTATGTATGGTTCTATACACTGCGAAAAATCTATTCCTTTTTTCATCTGCGCCAGAATATGTTCTCTGCACCGGGGCATATCCGGCGAATCTGTTATGGCCGGGTTGTGACTGCACGCATATTCAATCTCTGTCTCTTCGCAGATCAGAGATTTTCCAGCCTGTTCCAAAATGTCCGCTCCTTTTTGAGAATGTACCAGTACAAGCGAAACGCCTCCGGCGGTATCCAGTTTCCTGTGTCTTGCGCTCACTCCCCAGTAATCGCCCAGTGTGATATCACTATGCCGCTCCACTCCCCGGAATCTGCAGTTATAACACGGTTTTCTAAGATACAGATCCTTTGTGTAACCTCGCATGTACAAATTCTTCCGGGCCGGCTCGCTCTTTGCTTCTTCTCCTTTGCTTTCGATTACCAGTCTGTAGTCCGTCCATCCTCCGGACTTATCCCGCATCCGGACACCGGAGATCTTCCCGGTACGTTTTTTCTCATATCTCATGTACGATTCCCATGCTATGTTCTCCGGTGTGCCGTGACAGACCAGATCCACGCAGAACAGCCTGTCTGTGTCTGCATTTCTAAGATATGCACGCACCCCCGCCACATGGCAGGGCAGTCCGGTAAACAATACCCGTCGTCCTTCTTCCAGGTATTTTCCGACCCTCTCACATACTTTGTTCATACATGGGAACACATACTTTGCCCCCTGAAACATTTCAAGTTCACGAACCTCTTCTGCCACATCATAAACTGCCCGGAACTGATCGTCGAACCGGACACCGAACACAACGCCCCCGTCTTCGATAACAGATGCTGCCAACGCATGGAATACTCCGCCCGAAGAACTTTGAAACCGTATCCTATCGTTCCTGTTATATGCCGCATATGCTTTTGTCATCTTTCCCTTACCGTCCCTGTACAAAATATCCCAAGTCTCTTTTTTGCCTTTTCCAGAGGTCCTGTCACAAGACGCTTCTCCTTATCATTCATTCCAAACCGCCATTCCAGACCCGCATAGAGCAATGTATATAACGCTCCTGCCAGAATAAACTCTTCAGGGCTCTGCACATTTATGTATTTGCCGAACACTGCACCCGCACACAGCGCAGCCAGACCCGGGAGCAACAAATGCAGGATCTGTCTCCAGAACCTGATCATATCGAGCTTTACGCAGATATGGTTGTACAGATTCATGATCAGGCCATTTCCGATAAGCAGGCTTGCACAGGTTCCGGCAGCCGCCCCCTTTGCGCCGAACGCTGAAGTCAGCGGAATACTGATGAGCAGATTCACCGCCGCGATAAACAGATATGCCACAGACCGGAATTTGTGTTTATTCTGTGCACGCTGAATCTCAATCCCCAGATTCTGGATCAACGGGATCACGACCGGACAGATCAGAAGCAGAGTGATTACGTAAACCTCCTCATACCCCTCTCCCGCCCACAGCGAAATAAAGTATCTTCCCAGGATAACGAATCCGCCCAGGATATAGAATAGGATCAGGAACTGTATCCTCCCCACTGCGCAGAAAAGATCCGTAAGTTCCCTGTTCATATCTTTTCCCTGTCGTGCAGCGATCCGGTTTACTCTGGGCAGAAACACACTTGAAACAGCAGTAGACAGATTCATATAATACCGGTTCAGCTGGGACGCCAGTGCATATACGGCTACCGCCGCAGTTCCCCTTATCTTTCCGATAACCAGTTTATCTACGCTCCAGTTGATCTGATCAACCAGCATATTTATAAAAATGTAGGATGAAAACACCGTGATTTCCTTCATCACACAGATCTGCATCCGGCGGAATCCGAACCTCATGTCCAGCCTTTTTACGCAAAACCATACGTTAACCGCCAGTTTGCACACTGTCAGAAATGTTTGTACTATGATCAGAGACACGCTTCTGTATCCTGCCATCAGAAGAGGCAGGGTCAACAACGGATTCAGTACCGACTGGGTAATATTGAGAACTTTTTGAAAAATATACTGTTCATGCGCCGACGCGTAAGCTTCAAACAGCCCCGTCGGAAATACCAGCGCCAGGTTAACTGTCATGAGCATACAGAGAACAGATGCAGTTCCGGTGAGAGAAGCATCTCCCTGATCCGAAAAAAGAATACCACAGTGAAAACTCAGAAACGCACCACAGAGAAAAGCGATAAATGCCAGTGCCGTAAATGTGGTCAGAAACATGCCGTTTAATTTTCGTATCTCTTCCTGAGCATTATCTTTTCTGTATCCGGAATAAAACTTCAGATATGCGTTATTGAACCCGAAATTCAGCAGCCCCAGATAACTAACGACAGAATAGACCATCTGATACAGTCCGTATTCACTCTTTCCCAGAAATCGCAGCATAACCGGCGTATATATAAGGGATACGATATTGGTCACTGCCATCCCCGCATACCCGAGAACGACCCCTGCCTTAAGCTGATTCACTTTCATGGAATCTTTTTCCTTTCTCCTCCATACTGTGGAGTGTATTTCTCAGATAATCCCAGGAACAGGCTTTCTCTCTGGCAAGCACCCTCTCTGCCGTCCGGTAATGCAGATGCCTTGATGCATATACGCGCTGTGTCAGATTTTCCGTATCTATCAGCCGGTCCGCAAGCCCGAACATCTCCGTGAGCGATTCCAGACGCGAATCCATATTTCGACGATCATTCTTCCGGCCTCTCCTGAACGTCCAGAACTGTTTCCGAAAGAGAATGGAAAATACAGACGCATGAAAGGAATCTGTAAACACAAAATCCGCATATCGGATAAGATTCAGGAACTCCTCAGGACCTCCGCTCATCCGAATATCTCCGAATTTTTTGTCGCAGGCGCGGTATTCCGACTGCAGATATGGCGTAAATACTATCTGAATCTTCATCTCTTCGGACAATGCCTTCACTGCCTCCCTCTGCCGGGCGTCGTCTCCCAGCAGATAAACATAGATATATGGTTCGCGGATCAGCCGTTCTCCGCTTAGCTGCTCCCAGCAGGCTGTTTCCGGAAGAAATACCGGATCCAGTACTACGGGGATCTCGTCATCCCGCAATGGTTCCAGCAGTCGTTTCCCCTGATTTTCCCGTACCGACACACAGTCAAGCGCCCTGACTCTTCTGCGGATCGTATCCCTCTCTCTCTCAGGTATTGCCGGCAGAGGCATACTCGCGGCATAGGAGGCCCGGCCTTTTCCCGGCGGCACGAACTCCAGCCAGTATACAGGATCAAATCTTCCCGCACCGCCCATATTCCAGATCTGGTCGCTGCCGCACAGAAACATGTCAAATTGTTCTGCTATTCTCGGAAGTTCCTCGGCAGTACACATCTCCGTATGCGGGATCTTACTCCGAAAAGCGGCCGCTTCGTTCTCCCTCGCCCTGATCTCAGGGCGGGCCCGCCGGCCGGATATGCGTCTTACTTTTCCTTCCACGATTTTTGCGCTGCTTTTTACTGCTGTACGCACAGTTCCCGTCAGTCCTTCGGACGCCATCTTCCTTTTCAGTTTCTCAGACGCCCGCATGGGCGTCTGAACATAGTCAATCACCCGACAGTCATATCCCAATGCACAAACAGCGCTGTTCAGCGCGTATGCCTGAAGGATTCCCCCGTAATTAGAGTTGTTATGATAAAGGGTGATGATACCTACACGTTTCATAAATCCAACAGCCTTTCTATTTCAAAATCTGATCAGGAACAGACTCCTGTTCTCCGATAATTCGTCGGTGTTCCGGCATGTCCTCCGAAAATAAATACTCAGGAACAGCGCACAGCATACTCCCGTACTGTTCGTAAACACCGCCTCCGCCGCACTGGCCACCAGAAGATATGCAAAGAGGCAGTTAGCTCCCCTCATCATCTCCGAATATCCCCGGAGTTCTTCTTTCAAAGAGAAAAAGAGTAAAATAAGCATTCCTGTATACAAGACAAAACCTATTACGCCGAATTCTCCGAAGATATACGGCCAGAATACATCTGAAAGCACAGGCGTTCCATGTTCAAACCCCTGAAAACTGTCCAGACCCAGATCATAATAAATCTGTGGATTATATTCGTAGGACAGATTTGAACCGAATGATGCAAATCCGGTGCCCAATGGGAAATGCGCCATGGCAAGACTGATCCCTTTCATATAAAGCCCGTTCCTCATGTTATAGGTAAATCCCCATGAGAGATATTCTGAGATTTTTCCCCATGCTGCGACTGCGCCGGCAGCCCCCGCGA
>DWXI01000158.1 GCA_019119265.1 Candidatus Mediterraneibacter intestinigallinarum
GCAAAACCAGATGTATCCATTTCATACATGGTAAAAATGCTGAAAGGCATTACAGCAAGGAAGCTGTTTATGGAATTCCCGGAACTAAAACTAAAGCTGAGGAAGGGGGTATTGTGGAACCACAGCTATTATGTTGAGACCATCGGCTCGGTGTCGGAAGAAAATATCCGCAGGTACATGGAAAAACAGACGAATTCTTATTAGAGGAGTATCAGAATGTTACTGGCCAGGAAATGTGTGATCTATGACCCGGATAGCGAGGCTATCCTCAAACATATGTCTTATTCAGCGGCAAAGCTTTGGAATGTAGGAAACTATGAGAAGCGGAACTACCGCCTTCTTGGCATGGAACGGTTCCCAGACTGGTATGACCAGAAAAAACGGCTCAAGTCTCATTTCTTTTATAAAAACCTCCCATCCCAGACAGCCCAGGATGTGCTGCAGGAACTCCAGGAAGCGTGGAAAAGCTTTTTCAAACTGCGTGAAACGGGCGGGGTAGAGAACCCGCGGCCACCACGGTTTAAGCAGGATCGGATGGATCTCACATTCTTACAGGCTGGGATCGCCCAGAATAACGATATGATCCGCCTCACGATCCCGAGACAGTTAAAAGAGTACCTTGATAAGCTTGGAAATGGTGCCAATTTCATCTATTTGAAAGTAAAATCGCTTTCAAACACCATTATCCGGCAGCTCAGGGTAAAACTCCTTGGGAAGGGAAAGATCCAATTGATCGCTGTTTATGAAAAGAAACTGCCGGACATCCTGGAAGATAATGGCCGCTATCTTTCTATCGACCTTGGGATCCAGAATACTTTCACCTGCTATAGTAGCATCAGCGGCAGCGCTTTTATCATAAAAGGGTATCTGAAACTCCAGCAAGGGTACGACAGGCTGATCGCCCATTACCAGTCGATCAATGCAAGCCAGCAGGCTGCTGCAGGTATCAGACATCCCAAAACATCAAATAGGGTACATTCCCTTTATGAGAAAAAATATCATGCAATACGTGATTTCTTCCATAAATCTACTACAAAGATCAGGGATTACTGTGTCCAGAACCAGATCCATACGGTTGTGGTCGGCGATATTACCGGCATCCGGAAAGGGAAGTCGCTTGGCAGGAAGAATAACCAGCCTTTCCACGCGTTCCCGTATCTAATGGTCTATCAGATGCTTGAGTATAAGCTCGCGCTTTGCGGGATCAAGCTTATTAAACAGAATGAGGCCTACTCCAGCCAGTGCCCGCCGACGTCAAAAGCAGTAGGCAAGCGTTATGCAAGTAAATATAAGAGACGCACGAGAGGTTTATATAAGGATGGCGGTATCATTTATAATGCGGATGCTGTGGGCGCGTATAATATCCTGCGTCTGTATCTGCAGAAGATAAAGAAAGAGGCCCCGGTATTCCGTGACCTCAGCATGGTGAAAAAAGTAACTGTGTAGGTTCATTTACCAGCAGTAGCACCCCCAGTGGACAGGGCTTGTGGTAGCTGCCCATTTGCGGTGACACAAAATTAAAATCCGGGCCCGACTCCGGATGCTCGGTACTTTAGTGCCGAGTAGTTCACTATATAGCAAAAAGGGAGAATATGCATAATGGAAAAAGAAAATAATGGAATAAAGAGTTCTACACTGATCAAAATAATTGTTATTTTGGGAATTCTGATGGCGCTTATATTAGGCTGGAAGATTTTCTCCGACAAGCAAGAGGCTAAGAGAGAAGAAATATATGCCTTTTATATTACAGACGAAGACCAGAAGCTGTTGATGCAGGGCGGAATAGATACAGCAGAGCTTGTTACGGATGAAAAGGATGGGCAAACTGTTTATCGAGTTAAAGTAAATTTTACAGACGATGCAGCAGTAATATTCGAAAATATAACTGAATTGAACCTGAACAGGTCAATACAATTCTATTTGGATGACGAGATGATCTTATCATCGCCGATTAACGAAGTGATTGCGAATGGTCAAATTTATATTCCTGCAAATGATGAGGATCACGGAAAAGAGCTGGCATTCAAGCTGAAAAATACGGAAATATAGGACGAGGACAAGGCAATGGTAGGGAGAGATGTGCCATAATTCATGGTGACGAGTTCAGTTGCCTTGAATTTCAGATGAACAGGGACACGATCAACTGGATTCGTACAAATCGAATACAGGAGGTCGCAATGGAGGAATTGAAAAAACGTATCCATGATGACAGCAACGGTCTGGACTATGTGCTGGTCGGAGACTATTACATACCGGACTTGAAGCTGCCGGAGGAAAGCCGCCCCATCGGGCGGTGGGGACGGATGCACAAGGCGTTTCTGCAAGAACACCGTCCCGGCCAGTACAATGAACTGCTTCTGTCGGGAAAACTCTGGACGTATCTTGCCGATCTGAACGAGCAGGCCGATGACCGGCTGGCGTGTATCATCTCACAGATGCAGGCGGCGGAGGGCGTCAGCGAGGAACTGAAAATCTGTGATCAGCTGGCCTGGGTCGGAGCCATGAACAGTATCCGCATCCGGGCAGAGGAAATCATCCGGTCTGAGATGATTTATGTTTAAGGAGGTGCCTGTCTATGAGATACCGTATCGAATACGCCGATGGACGCTACTGTAACTTTGCAAACGGTAGGGCTGAACTGCTGAAATGGCTGAAACTGCTGAAGCAAGAGGAAATCTCCGACATCCGCAAAGTATATAAAAGCGGTGTGTCGGATTCCGTCTTGGAAACATACCGGAATTATATCCGTCCAGCATAAGGAGGGGCGCTTATGGGTACAGATATAGAAAAACTGGTTGATTTGATGATTCAGGAGCGGATGCAGAGCCAGTTCGCTAAATGGCGGGAGGCAGAAACCGGCAAGGAGAAAAAAGCGGACTACCTTCGTTTGGAAACCGAGTATGAAAAAGCGATCAGCGTATTGTCTGAGGAACAGAAGGACGCTGTAAGGCACTACTGCGATTCCATCTTCGATTCCGGCGCAGAAAGCGAATGCTTCTTTTACCGG
>DWXI01000159.1 GCA_019119265.1 Candidatus Mediterraneibacter intestinigallinarum
CTCTGCATCCATCGACTCATCCGACAGCAATGCCGCAAAAAATTTCTGCTTTGATCCGTCAAACATCCGCTCGATCAGTTCATGCGTCTCATACGCCTGAACTTCCTCTTTTGAGATGGCAGCCCGACAGATAAATTTCGGCTCGATCCGCTCGATCGCACCTTTTTCAATACATTTTTTAATCACGGTATATGTGGTATTTCTGTTCCATCCTATCTCCTGATTCAGTATCTTAGCAATCTGTCCTGCAGTCAGATCGCCCTCTCTCCACAACGTTTCCATAACCTTTAACTCAGAATCAAATAACTTTACCTTCATGTCAGATCCTCCAAAAATGACTATTGCAATAGTATTTTCTCCATTATACTATCACAATAGTCATATAACGTCAACACCTTTTTACTATCTCAATAGTCACCCATTACCAAAAGGGGCGCCATACCGTCAAAATCAGCAAACACTCACGCATCGTCAAAAACAAATAAATACAACCCTGTCGGAGACAAAAAAGAAGCCGGGATATAAGTGTCATTTGAAGACCGTAGAGCAACATCAGCACTTAGGCTGCGTCCTTTGCAGCCTTATGTACTGTTATGTTGCGTCCCGAGCGCAAGCGAGTCTGATAATGACACTTATATCCCGGCGGAAATTCTTTTTATCTCCGTCAATCAATTATTTCTTAGACTCAAGATAAGCTTTTCTTCCCTCTTCATAAAGGTTGTTTCCCTCACTGTCGATGATAACGACAAGGGGCATATCCTCTACATAGAGTTTTCTCAGCGCCTCTGCACCGAGATCTTCGTATGCGATAAGCTCAGCTTTCTTGATACATTTTGCAAGAAGGGCTCCTGCTCCTCCGATGGCTCCGAAGTACACTCCGCTGTACTTCTTCATAGCTTCCACCACTTCCGGAAGGCGGGCACCTTTTCCGATCATTCCGCGGGCGCCTACTGACATCATTGTCGGAGCATATGCATCCATACGTCCGCTGGTCGTCGGACCTGCGCTTCCAATTACATGACCCGGTTTTGCCGGGGTCGGTCCTACATAGTAGATCGTTGCATCCTTCGGATCAAACGGAATATCCTCGCCTTTTGCAAGCGCTTCGCACATTCTCTTGTGTCCGGCGTCACGGGAAGTATAGATTGTTCCCGTAAGAAGCACCTGATCTCCTGCATGGAGTGTCTTAGCAAGTTCCTCTGTGAGTGGTAATGTAATCTTTCTTGCCATTTATATCACCTCCGTTTTGTGACGTGTCACGTGACAGTTGATATTAACTGCACACGGCATTCCTGCGATATGTGTCGGCATAGTCTCGATGTTGAGGCCAATTGCTGTTGTCTTCCCGCCAAATCCCTGCGGTCCGATTCCCAGCTCATTCACCTTCTCCAGCATCTCTTTCTCAAGATCAGCATAGAACGGATCCGGGTTGGAAGAATCCAGAGGACGCATCAGCGCTTTTTTCGCCAGAAGCGCACATTTATCGAATGTTCCGCCGATTCCGACGCCCACTACCATAGGCGGGCACGGATTCGGTCCTGCAGTCTCTACAGCCTCGAGAATGAAATCTTTGATTCCCTGAAGACCCGCTGAAGGTTTGAACATACGGATCTGGCTCATATTCTCGCTTCCGAATCCTTTCGGTCCTACCGTAACTTTAATGTTCTCGCCCGGAACGATTTCCGTATAAAGCATAGCCGGCGTATTGTCACCGGTATTTCCACGGCGAACCGGATCTTTTACAACAGATTTACGGAGATATCCGTTTGTATATCCGCGGCGAACGCCCTCGTCAACGGCTTCTGCCAGATCCCCGCCTACGAGATGTACATCCTGTCCGATCTCAAGGAATACACATGCCATTCCGGTATCCTGGCAGATCGGTACATTTTCATTGTCTGCAATCTCATAGTTCTCGATGATATTGTCAAGAACTCCCTGTGCGATCTCTCCGTCCTCACAGGCACGGCAGTCGCGGATCGCGCATTTCACATCCTCCGGGAGATGTTCATTTGCCTCAATGCACAATCTCTCGATCACATCAGTAAGTGTACTTACATTGATTTCACGCATGAAAGTCAACTCCTTTCCTACTATATTGTTAATCTTCCGTTCGGCACGCGCCATTCGCAAAGCCGCACCTCCCGGTGCTTACTGCGGCTGCGCCGCTTCTTTGCTCATTACCAGGCGCTCTGCTCATACATGGCATCACTCGCAAAAGTATGCAAGCATACTTTTCGCTCCCGAGCCATGTATGGCCGAACTGTTTTATAAGAAAATCCCAATAAACTGGCACGCCAGCACTACAAATACAAGCGCTACCGGATAGGTCGCCGCATAAGCGGACGCCACGTCGTCTGTGCCTGTCACGCGGATCAGTGTTCCCAGGGCCGGTGTACTTGTCATCCCTCCGCAAATGGACCCAAGTGTGTTGAACAAACTCAGTTTCATCAGCTTTGTGGCAACAAAGTATCCGACGATCATCGGGATCAGTGTGATCAGTGCACCGTACACGAACAGGATCAGTCCGTGTTCTTTAAGGATTTCGATGAATCCCGATCCGGCCTCCACACCTGCTCCGATCAGGAACAGCGCAAGACCGAATTCTCTTAAGCACTCAAGCACAGATTTTTCCACATGGAAACTGATCTTTCCGGCATGACCGAAATGCCCGAGGATCAGGCCCGCGATCAGCGGACCGCCTGACGTTCCCAAAGAGAACTGCGCTCCGCCTGGAAGCGGGATCACGATCTTCGCCAGGACGATACCGAGAGCGATCGCCAGCGCATACGGGAAGAATCCCATCGGATCTACGTGGAACAGTTTATCTTTTTTTGCTATATCTCCTACATTCTGGGCAGCTTCAAACTGCGCGCGCTCCGCATCCATATCTGTATGCAGGATCTTCGGCATCAGCTGTACGAAGAGCACCACTCCCACTACGCCGAACGGATAGGCGATACCGTATCCGATGGAGGCGTTGGCCGAACCTGTGGCATCAAGCGCCGCTGCAAGTCCCGGTGTACTCGTCAGGGCTCCGGACATCATACCGACTGTGATATCAGTCGGAACTCCTGCAATCTCGATGATACCTGCTGTCACAAGAGCGCCGATCGCAATGATGATAAATCCGAGCAGAATATAAGATTTCGCATTGATCTTAAAGTTACGGAAGAACTTCGGTCCGGCAATAAAGCCGACAGACGTAACGAAGCAGATGAGGCCCAGATCCTGAAACATTCCCAGGCCCTCGACCAGAGCTTCATCGTGTCCGAGAAAATGACCGAATACCAGGGCGACAAGCAGTACGCCTGCCGTCCCCAGCTCGACCCCTTTGATCGTAATACTTCCCACAAGATAGCCAATAAAAGCTACAAGGAATAAGACCATCAGGGTTTCCCCCATTACACTTTCCTGAAACCAGTTAACTAAAAACATTTTCTCTCCCTTTCCTATCTCTCATGTCTTGCATACTTCGGAAGAAGGAGCGGAGATACGTCACCGGTGTCAATTCCTGCCTCTTTTAACTCCTCAGCGTATGCCTGAATGTGATCCAGATTCATATTACCCAGCTCTACATTCTTCGCTTTCGCAGCGGCAGCCTTACCTGCATTGCGTCCAAATACGATGATATCCAGAAGCGAGTTGCCCATCAGACGGTTTCTTCCGTGGATACCGCCGACAGCCTCTCCTGCTACAAGCAGGTTGTCGATTACTTTTGTAAATCCGTCTCCGCCGATCTCAAGTCCGCCGTTCTGGTAGTGCAGTGTCGGATATACAAGGATCGGAAGTTTTCTCATATCGATGTCGTATTTCATATACATACGAAGCATCGCCGGAATGCGTTTCTCGATCGTTCCCGGTCCGCCGATTTCCTCGATCATCGGAGTGTCGAGCCATACGCCGCTTCCAAGCGGTGTAGTTACGCCTTTGCCGCGCGCTGTACACTCGCGGATAATGCCGGATGCAGCCACGTCACGTGTCTCCAGTGGATGCATGAACGCCTCGCCGTCCACATTGACAAGCTGGGCTCCTACGGAACGTACCTTCTCTGTCACAAGAGCTCCGAAGATCTGTGACGGATAAGCAACGCCTGTCGGATGATACTGGATCGTATCCTGATACAGAAGCGGAGCTCCCATACGGTATCCGAGGATCAGACCGTCCGCTGTAGCGCCATAGTGGTTTGATGTCGGGAATCCCTGATAGTGCATGCGTCCTGCACCACCCGTAGCGATAATAACTGTCTTTGCCTTTGCTACAAGGTAATCTTCTGTCTCCAGATTCTGGAGGACTGCTCCCGCTACCTGTCCTCTGTCATCCCTGATCAGTTCTACTGCTACAGTGAACTCGGCAACCGGAATCTGGCGGTTTAACACTTCATCGCGGAGTGTACGCATGATCTCTGCTCCGGAGTAATCCTTGCAGGCGTGCATTCTCTTTCTGGATGTTCCGCCGCCGTGTGTAGTGATCATACGGCCCGTCTCATCTTTATCGAACATAACGCCCAGCTCATTGAGCCATTTGATCGCGTCCGGCGCTTCCATGACAAGACGTCTTAAGAGTTCCGGTCTTGCGGCAAAGTGTCCGCCTCCGAATGCATCCAGATAATGCTGTACCGGAGAATCATTTTCTTTGTCGGCAGCCTGGATACCGCCCTCTGCCATCATCGTGTTGGCATCACCGATACGGAGTTTTGTCACGATCATGACATTAGCTCCCGCCTCGTTTGCCTCGATCGCTGCAGACGCGCCTGCGCCGCCGCCTCCGATGACGAGCACGTCAACATCGTAGTCTACTTTGTTAATATCAACTTTCTCAGCGAGAAGTCGGCTGTTAGAATGGAGCAGATGCACCAGCTCTTTCGGCGCTTTCTGTCCCTTGTTCGGTCCTACCTTGATCTCTGCAAATGCCTCTTCCCTGTAATCAGGATGGAATTCCTTAAGGAGAGCATCTTTCTCATCCGCCGTCATTCGTCTCGGCTCTACACCCAGACGCTGTGCTCTGGTGGCCTCCACTTTCTTTACGGATTCCATCATTTCCGGTGTAAACATGATCTTCCCTCCTTATTTCTCGATCTCTCTGTTGTTGTAAAGTTCCTGCATCTCTTCGATCGGCTTCTGCATGATCTGCTCGATCAGCTGATCATAGTCGCCGTGATGGATTTCTTCCACACGCTCTGTCAGGTGCTTGGATTCCGGTGCGATATATTTTCCTGTAAGTCTTCTTGCAAGGACTCCTACCATCGGGTGAGAAATCTCTGCCGGACATCTTACGGAACAGCATCCGCATCCGATACAGTCGAACGACTCTTCCGCACACTTCTCGAACTCGCCGCGCTGTGCATATGCAATATACTGCATAACGTTAAGGTCCTGAGTGCAGGCCTTTGTGCAGGCGTTACAGCCGATGCAGCTGTAGATTTCCGGATAGAGATCCATCATGATCCTCTGCTCCGGTTTGATGTCTTCAATGTCATATGTTCTCTTGTCTGTCGGGAAGAACGGAACAGTTGCCACATACATGCCCTCTTCTACCTGTGTCTGACAGGCAAGGCAGGTCTTCAGCTCGTTTTTGCCCTTAATCCTGTAGATCGTTGCACAGGCACCGCAGAAGCCGTGACGGCAGCCGCATCCTCTTTTCAGTGTATATCCTGCATATTCCATAGCTGTCATGATCGTCAGGTCAGCCGGCACACTGTATTTCTTACCGAAAAAATATACATTTACCATATTTTCCATGATATTTCTTCCTTTCCCTAGTATTCATTCGGCATCTCATCGATTTCATCGCACCGAAATACCGGACCGTCTTTACATACATATTTTGAACCGATGTTACATCTTCCGCATTTTCCGATTCCGCATTTCATGCGAAGCTCCAGTGTCGTATAGACCTGTTCTCTGGAGAAGCCGAGTTCCTCAAGACCGGCCAGTGTGAACTTGATCATGATCGGTGGTCCGCAGATCAGAGCCGTCTTGTTTACGTCGAATCCCAGTTCTTTCACATAATTCGGCACAAATCCCACATGGCCGTCCCAGCCTTCCTGCTCGCGGTCAATGGTCAGGTGAACATGGACATCCGGAGCGTTCATCCATACTTCCTGGATCTCTTTCAACTGAACCAGATCGTCGGCGGAACGTGATCCGTAAACGATATCCACTGTGCCGTAGTCGTCACGGTTGTCCAGCACGTAATTGATAACAGAACGCAGCGGCGCAAGTCCGATACCTCCGGCGATAAACAGCAGGTCTTTTCCCTTGAGTTTATCCTCTACCGGGAAATGATTGCCGTACGGTCCTCTGACCGTGATCTCGTCGCCTACCTCAAGGCTGTGGAGATAATCTGTGAGCACTCCGCACTTCTTGATGCTGAATTCCTGATATTCTTTGTTCGTCGGCGAAGAAGTAATCGAAAACATACCTTCGCTGATTCCCGGAGCGCAGAGCATCGCGCACTGTCCCGGCATATGCTCGAAGAGCTTTCCGCCCTCCGGAGCATTGACACGGAATGTCTTAACATCAGGCGTCTCCTCGCGGATGTCAGTGATCACGCCTACTTTCGGGATCAGGGTATCCAGTGTATAATTCTTGTGACATGTACATTCACTCATTACTTTTCACCTCCCTGTTTTGCAAATGCCTTAATGACTTTTACGATATTTAAGGATTCCGGACATTTCTCCACACATCTTCCGCATCCTACACAGGAATACATTCCATCGTTGTTTGCCGGGAAGTATACCAGTTTGTGCATGAATCTCTGGCGGAATCTCTCTTTCTGTGATTTACGGTTATTGCCATGCGCCATCATCGTGAAATCCGAGTACATACAGGAATCCCAGCAGCGGTATCTCTGCACGCCGTTCTTTCCTGCATCGTAGTCTTTGATGTCATAGCACTGGCAGGTCGGGCAGACAAATGTACAGGTTCCGCACGCAAGACACGGTTTGTACAACTCATCCCAGAGCGGATCCTCAAATTTTTCCATGAGGACATCTCCGTTCCATCCCTCAAGAGAGAGATGTGTATACGGAAGCTGCTCGATGATATTGTGGATCGCCTCTTTCTCTTTTTCGACAGTCTCATCCGCAGCTGCATCCTCTGTAAGAAGGTCAGCAACTGCCTTTGTAAGCGCCTCGCCCTTTTCTGTAAGCGGTTTCCAGTACAGATCTTCTCCGATCATCCACGTAGCAACATCTGCAGCCGGATCGGCCGCATCAATGCCGAACACTTTACAGAAGCAGGTTTCCTCCGGCTCATGGCAGGCAAGGGCAACGATTGTACCGTGATCTCTTCTTGCCGCATAAAACGTATCAAGCGGATCTACAAGGAATACTTTGTCCAGCACTTCCACGCCTCTTACGTCGCACGCTCTCATACCGAACACTACGAAATCCTGCTCTTTTAACGCTTCAGGCTCAATGCTGATCTTCTTTCCGTCCTTTACACAGGTATAGAGCGTTTCGCTCTGCGGGAAGAAGGCGTCTTTCGGAGATTTTACTGTCTTTAACGTATCGATATCGACCTGTGCATCCTCCGACCATGCGGCGAAGTTTACCTGGCCTTCATTTCTTACCGGAAGATATAATTCCTGTTCTGCGGCAATTTTCTGAAATAATGCCGTCAGATTTTCTTTCGCTATCTTATACATACATTATCCCCTTTCTGCCACAATTCCCGGCTCTGCGTCGTCAAACTCATAGTTGGTGAGCGGAGTTCTCGGCTCCAGATCAGCACCTGCCTGGTATTCTCCGTAGAGCTCGTTGATATCTTTGATAAATTTCCGGTTGAACAGATGCAGTCTGATTCCCTGAGGACAGACTCTGCTGCACTCGCCGCAGTCCGTACATCTTCCAGCAACGTGGAAAGCACGGATAATATGGAACATCTTTTCCTCGAAGGAATCAACGTTTGCCTTCTGCGCGCTGTCGAATTTGTTGCTGTCGAACACACACTTGCGGCAGGAACATGCCGGGCATACGTTACGGCAGGCATTGCAGCGGATACATTTGCTCAGTTCCTTCTGGAAGAAAGCGAATTTCTCCTCCGGGCTCATAGCCTCTATTTTTTCTACTTCTGCAAATCTGTCTGCGTCTTTTGTCTCTTTGGACTCGCCGATGATCTCGTCAAATACCATGTGGTCTTTGCCCTTGCATACATGGCATCTCTCAAGCATAGCGTCTGTGTACGCACAGGTCTTCTCTCCATAGATCGTATCGATCGTAAGCGTCTCTGCCTCATCTTCGATCTCTGCACCGGAGATGCTCTTGATACCTTTGATGCCCATAGCTTTGATCTTCTCGACGTCAAGCTTTCCTTTGCATCCTACACCGATGATATACGCTTTATCTCTGTCCACACGGTGCTCTTTCATCAGCTCCTGGAAGCTGTATGTATCACATGGTTTTAAGCATACAAGTGTCTTACCTTCCAGTTTGGAAGCCTCGATCATATATTTGCTTAAATTTGCTCCGCAGAATCCGTTATATACGAAATCCGCAAAGTCTTCTTCTTTCTCAAAGTAAGCCGGTTCCGGATTGTAAGGCAGGTCCCCGGCTTTCCATCCGAGCACTCTTGCCACAGTTCCGTCGGCCAGAAGCTCTTTTGCGCGGTTGATTAATTCCTGCATCTTAAATCCTCCAATCTTACGTTTTTGCCGAGGGATGTGATCTTGTCCACAAACTCATGCATTGTCTGTGAGAACTTCGCACCCTCTGCGGCTGATACCCACTCCACGCGGGTACGGCCGTTTTCCACTCCGATGTAATCAAGCATGGAGAAGAGAAGTGTCATACGTCTTCTTGCGTAGAAGTTACCGGAAGTATAATGGCAGTCTCCCGGATGGCATCCGCACATGATAACGCCGTCTGCTCCCCTTTCAAACGCTCTTAAGATGAACATCGGATTGACACGGCAGGAGCAGGGAACGCGGATGATCTTGACGTCCGCCGAGTAGGTCATACGGCTGCTTCCCGCGAGATCCGCTCCGGCGTAGCTGCACCAGTTACAGCAGAACGCCACAATCTTTGGTCTGAATTCTTCATTCTTTTCTATAGACATATCGCATCCACCTCCGCTAGAATCTGTCTGTTCGAGAATCCCTGCAGGTCCATTGCTCCGGACGGACACGTTACGGTACAAGCGCCGCATCCCTGACAAAGCGCATCGTTTACAACCGCAATACGTCTTGTCTCACGGATTCCGTGATCGTTCACCTCTTTATCTTCGTAGGTGATCGCTCCGTACGGGCAGACATTCGCACACTGGGAGCATCCGTTACACATAAGCTCGTCGGAATGTGCCGTACACGGATTGGTCAGCAGTTTATCTTTGGCGAGAAGTCCGATCGCTTTTACAGCGGCAGCTCCTGCCTGAGATACAGTCTCCGGAATATCTTTCGGTCCCTGGCATACACCGGAAAGGAAGATACCGGCTGTCGGTGACTCTACCGGACGAAGCTTCGCGTGAGCTTCTGTGAGGAAGTTGTTCGTATCGATACTTGCCGTCAGCATAGTAGCGATCTTTCTCACATCCGGGTTCGGCTCAATCGCAGCAGCAAGTACGACCATATCAGCCTCTTTTAAGATCTGTTTGTTGTCGATCAGGTCAGCGCCCTGTACGAGCAGCTTTCCGTTCGGCTGCGGAATAACTTTTCCAACCTGTCCTTTGATGTAGTTTACACCGTAGTCTTCTACTGCTCTGCGGTAGAATTCATCGAAGTTCTTGCCCGGTGTTCTCACATCAATGTAGAATACCGTCACATTTGTATCCGGATACTTGTCGCGGATGAGCATCGCATGTTTTGCCGTGTACATGCAGCAGACTTTCGAACAGTAGCTCTTGCCTCTGTCGTCCGCGCAGCGGCTTCCTACACACTGGATGAATACGATCTCCTTCGGAGCCTTGCCGTCGGAGAGACGCTCCAGATGTCCGCCTGTCGGTCCTGCAGCGTTCATGATACGCTCCAGCTCGAGAGATGTGATGACATCCTTGCTCTGGCTGTATGCATACTCGTCATATTTGTCAAGCTTGATCATATCAAAGCCTGTTGCCACAACGATAGCGCCGTATTTTTCTGTAACGATCTCATCGATCTGATCATAGTCGATCGCGCCTGCCTGACACACTTTCGAACAGATACCGCATTTTCCTGTCTTGAACTTGATGCAGGCATCACGGTCAATAACCGGAACGTTCGGAACTGCCTGTGCAAACGGTGTGTAGATGGCGCTTCTTGTATTTAAGCCGCGGTTGAACTCGCTCGGCGTCTTCTTGCTCGGACATTTCTCCTGGCATACGCCGCAGCCTGTACATTTATTCATATCCACGCTTCTTGCTTTCTTGCGAATCTCAACTGTGAAATCTCCGACGAAACCGGATACGCTCTCTACTTCACTATATGTATAGATATTGATGAGCGGATGGGCGTTTACTTCTCCCATCTTCGGCGTCAGGATACAGGATGAACAGTCCAGTGTCGGGAATGTCTTATCGAGCTGTGACATTCTTCCTCCGATACTCGGTGTCTTCTCCACGATATCAACCGGATATCCTGCCTCTGCGATATCAAGGGCTGTCTGGATACCTGCGATACCGCCTCCGATCACGAGCGCTCTCTTTGTAACACGGCTCTCGCCGGGTTTCAGCGGTGCGTTTAAGTTTACTTTCGCAACTGCCGCACGCATCAGGATAACCGCTTTTTCCGTTGCCTCTTCCATATCCTTGTGGATCCAGGAACAGTGCTCACGGATGTTTGCGATCTCCACCATATACGGGTTGAGTCCCGCTCTCTCCGCCGCATTTCTGAATGTCGTCTCATGCATACGCGGAGAACATGAACAGACGACGAGTCCTGTCAGATGTTTCTCTTTGATCGCCTTGTGGATCAACTCCTGTCCGGCCTCGGAACACATATACTGATAGTCCTCGGCATGAACCACTCCCGGCTCATGAAGCGCCATCTCAGCGACTTTCTTTACGTCTACCGTAGCTGCGATATTAGATCCGCAGTGGCAGACAAATACTCCTATCCTCTGCACCTGTTATCACCTCCTGTATCTTCTGAGTGCACTGACGAGAAGCTGCTGCGGTGTATCGGGATCGATCAGTTCCGGGATCTCGTCCGCCAGCAGATAATTCTGTCCTCTCTCACGCACAACGATCTGTCTTGCAGCGTCGATCAGCTTGCCCGGCTTCACATCGCGCGGACATCTCTCTACACATGCAAAGCAGGAGAGACATTTCCAGAGTGATTTTGATTTGACCAGAGATTCAATGTCCTCATTGATCACATAAGAAACGAACTGGTGCGGTTTGATATCCATTTCGTTATAGGAAGGGCAGGAAGCGGAACATTTACCGCATTTCATACATTTCAGCGGATTCACGCCGCTGATTTCTTTGATCATCTCTGCGCGACTGTGTTCTGTTTTCACTGCTCATCCACCTCCTCTTTAAGACCAAGCGCTTCTGCCAGAAGTTCTGTAAAGTAGTAAACCGGCAGATTGCCGCCGTTGTTCTTGTTCAGATTGTACATACATAACGGACAGGCTGTGATCAGCATATCGGCGCCGAAACCTGCCGCGCTCTCCTCGATCTTGCGGCACATGTTTTTGGACATGTCCTCTTCTTTCAGAGATATGTATCCGCCGCAGCACTCGTTGCGGTACGGATAAATCACCGGCTCAGCTCCGAGGGCACGGATGAAATCCTCCATGATCGTCGGGTTCTCCGGATCGTCGAACGCCATCAGCTTGCCCGGGCGGAGAAGAAGGCATCCGTAATATGCGCCGATCTTCTTTCCTGTAAGCGGCTTTACGACTTTTTTCTTCAGCTCGTCAAAGCCTACACGGTCACGGAGCACCTCGAGATAATGAAGCACATTCGTCTCACCTGCATATGGCTCGTCGAGTTTCATATAGTTGTTTGCCCTTGTGCGGATATCGTCGACATTTTTCATATCGTCGTTTACGCGCTTGATCACATGATGACAGGCTGAACAGACTGTGACCAGATCCTGACCATGCTCTTTCGCGTCGTTGAGGGCGCGGACGGAAGCCAGCTTCGTAGCGATCTCGTCTGTTCCCAGCGGATAAACACCGCCGCAGCACTGCCACTCGCTGATCTCTTCAAGCGTAAATCCGAGAGCTTCCGCACAGATTCTGGCATAGTGATCCAGATCTACAGCTTTGTTCTTAAGAGTACAGCCGGGGAAATAGCTGTATTTCATAGTATTACCTCCTTGTCTGTCAGGCGGGAAAAATCCCGCCCTGTTACTTTATTCGCTTCCCGGTGGAAATACCGGTGAACCGGCTTAAATATCAAGCTGAGCGATAACTTCTTTCAGCTTGTTAGCACTTGCCTGAAGTCTTGCAACCTCTTCGTCTGTCAGGTGGATCGGAACCTTGCCCTGTACTCCGTTCGGTCCGACAAGTGAAAGCACGCTTAAGCATACATCATCAACGCCGTACTCTCCGTGCATCATAGAAGATACTGTCGCAACAGAATCAGAAGCTGCGAGCACCATATTACACAGCTCAACAACAGATACGGCTACTGCGTAGAAAGTAGCGCCCTTCTTAGCGATAACCTGTCCGCCTGATTTGTGCACGTATTCTTCCATCCCCGGTTTGTCAAGCTCTTCCAGATCTGCTCCGAGTTCTTTCATTTCTTTGTAGTAGTCGTCGATCGGCATACTGGCAATGTCTGCTCCTGACCACGGTACGAAAGAAGAATCGCCGTGCTCACCGTATACATATGCGTGGATATTCTTCTGTGCCACTTTGAAATGTCTGGACAGGCCGTAACGAAGACGTGCTGTGTCAAGCAGTGTACCTGAACCGATGATCTGATTCTCCGGAAGTCCTGAAATCTTTGTGAATACATAAGTCAGGACATCAACCGGGTTGCTCACGATGATATATTTTGCATCCGGAGCTGCCTTCACGATCTCCGGTGTGATAGACTTGATAATGTTGACGTTTGTCTGCGCGAGCTCGATCCTTGTCTGGCCCGGTTTACGAGCGATACCAGAAGTGATGATAACGATATCGGAATCCTTTGCATCCTCATAATCTCCTGCAATGATAGAGATCGGGCTTCTGAAGCATGTTCCCTGCTCGATATCCATAACTTCGCCCTCAACCTTATCCTTGTTGATGTCGATCATAACGATCTCTGATGCAAACTCTTCGTAGGAAAGTTTGTACGCGATTGTAGCTCCGACGCTTCCGGCGCCAATGATAGTAATTTTGCTGCTCATAGTTTCTCCTCTGCCTTTCTTTTTAAATTTTCTCTAAAAATAAAAAGAAATCATGATTAATAACACCGTTGTCATTGCAGATCTAAACCTTGTTTTCGTCTAACATGTTCTTCTACATCGGTTTGTGACTCCTCACTCCATTAATCAGATTTCGCTTTTTCTATCATATCACATTGTTAATAATTTGACAACATGTGATTTTATTTTTTCAGTTCAGCCATCTGATGTCAGGAGACGGATTTATGCTTGCATAAGAATCCGGCGACTGACTATCAGATGTGTTGAGCGCCAGTTTATGAGCAAAGATGCGGCATAGCCGCGATCAGCACGTCAGTGCGGCTTTGCGAATGGCGCGGGCTGAACTGCCGCAGCTCAGTGTAGCAAATAAAAAAGGAAGCCTTAATTGACTTCCTCATATTTTATAATGAAATTTCATGAAATCTTCTGTAACATACCAGAATGTTCTGTAATCACCTTTTTCATAATGTCAATGTCATCTTTCATCGCATCAATTTGCTCCGACCCGCTTTGATACCTGCGGTATGTTGAAGTATAGCAGGATTCTATATTCTGCATTCGCGGCAGAATATCATTTTCCAGTAAGAGTTCTATTCTCTTTGTTCTGCTTTCTATCGGCTGTAATTTCTTATCGAGAATCTCCGACATTGCCAGTAATAACTCGTTATCAGTCATATGTAAATATCCTCCTCTGTGCGTATTCTACCCCTTAAATTCCACCGGTGTGTATATAATATCATTTTAGGAACAAAACATCCATTGACATTTTGACGAATCTAATCATATATCGATGATAGTTGCAGGTGGTGTCAATCAGATAAAGTTGACAAAAATCTATGTTTAACCGATAATAACAGCAAACAACCAAGGAGGTCTGATTATGAAACAGTGTATGGATTCTGACAATCTGCA
>DWXI01000160.1 GCA_019119265.1 Candidatus Mediterraneibacter intestinigallinarum
TCAGGTTTTATTCCACGCTCTTCAGTGATTCTACCATATTAATCTTCTTCAGTTTGAAATACATAGCCCCGTTTACCAGCAGTGAGAACAGGATCGTCAGCAGAAATCCGTAGACAAAACTACTCAGATCAATATTCCGCCCGAACATGACCGACTCGATCTCCACCGTCACAATGATGAATCCATGCAGGAATAAAACCTGATTTTTCTATAACAGACGCTCCGCGATCAGTACGATAACCGGCAGTGTCACAACAGATAATACTGTTGACAGCGCGAATATCTCAGAGGCATACGTATAATTCTGTCTATAACGGATCGCCATCATCGTACCGGTGGTGGCAGCAGGACAACTGGCGGCGATCAGTGTTGTCATAGATATCTCCGGCGACAGGCGGAACAGTATGAGCAGCGGTATCATACATAGAGGGAGCAAGAGCAGCTTAATTGCGGATGTATAATAGATTTTGATATTCCTGCACATTTTTCCAATATCGGCCTGGGCCACGGAGAAGCCTGCTACCATCATAGCGAGAGGCGTATTCATATCGGCGATATAATTCATGGAATCCAGAAGGACGGATGGAATTTTAATCTGCAGGAAAAATAAAATAACTGCGATAAAAGTTGCTATAAACATAGGAGAGAGTAATCCCTGTTTGAGATTTTTCAGAGAGAACTTTTTCTCCATCAGCATTACACCGTGAGTCCATGAAAACAGATTAAAGATGACCATGTATGCGCTGAGATAAAATACGCCGGTATCACCTAAAACACTTCCGATCAGAGGAATACCGATAAAACCGCAGTTTGAGTACATGGCGCTGTATCGTTCGATACAGTAGTCGGAACCCTTCGGACGGATAAGCATAGTGGAGATAATAATACCAAGGACATGTGTAAGCACAGCGGCAGCAAATGACAGTAACAGACCCCGAACCAGTTCGGGGTCGTATTTTATCTGGTAGACCGTAATGATCAGAATCGGATTTACGACGAGGAGCAGAAGATTTGAGACTGTTTTGTTGCCGTTCTGATCGACCAGACGGATTCTGTAACATATAAAAGCAAGCAGCAGAATGAAAAACATTTTCATAAGCTGTTCAAAGATAAGAATAAACATGATCAATATACTCCGTTTTCTTTATTTACCGATGGATGCCGGACTGCAGTTCGTCCGCCCATGACTGGAGACTGTAAGTATGTCCGTTAAACAGTTTTAGAATCACTCCGGTAGGATTATCCTCGTTGGCAAATGCATTCGCTTCGTCCGTATCTACGTGCATTGCAAGCGAGTAGGAAGGACTGACCCTTACGACTACATCAGAAAAAATGAGCGAACGTTCATAGCTTGTCGTGATCACAAATACGATATCATTGTCTTTTACATGAGCACGAATTGCATCGACAGGAGTCATATGGATATGGCGTTTTGCTACGATAACTCCTTTTTCCAATTTAATCTGCCCTTTCGGTCCGATCAGTGTGCATCCGGGAGTTCCTTCCAGATCTCCTGACTGGCGTATTACACTTTTAATCCCGAGCCGTCTTGCATCTGTCACAGAAATCTCTACCTGAGTTTCATTTCGACATGGTCCGAGTATGACGACTTTTTCAAATCTTCCTTTTGGTCCGAGGACAGTCAGTCTTTCTTTACAGGCATACTGCCCCGGCTGACTGAGTTCTTTGGCAAATGTCGGCTTAGCGCCTTCTCCGAAAAGTATCTCAAAATCATTCTGTGTGATATGGATATGTCTTGCAGAAGTCTCGATCGGTATTGTTAAGCTCATTCGTCTTTTCACTCCTTTACCTTATTAAATTTTAGCAGAATAAAGTGCCCTTTTCAATAATGATTTAAGACGGAAATTGCTTTGCAGTGCGGGGAAAACGAAACGAAATGTAAAAACAAAATCAAATATAAGTAAAAGTAATATAAAGTTTATGTAAAATATCGTTGACACCCTATGATGCGACGTGTTAGTTTAAAACTAGCGCGCTGAATACACAGCGGCTATAGTTTGCAAAGGAGAAAAAAGGAATGGGAATAACAGATGTACTTTCTTTATTCGGCGGTCTTGCGCTTTTCCTGTACGGAATGCAGATGATGAGCAACGGCCTGGAAGCAGCCGCCGGCAACAAGATGAAATCAATCCTTGAGAAACTGACTTCAAACCGAATCAAGGGCGTTCTGGTAGGAGCCGTGATTACGGCTGTGATCCAGTCCTCTTCAGCAACAACAGTCATGGTTGTCGGATTTGTGAATTCCGGTCTTATGACACTGCAGCAGGCTGTGTGGATCATCATGGGAGCCAATATCGGTACTACTATCACCGGTCAGCTTATTGCTTTGGATATCGGAGCAATCGCGCCGCTGTTTGCGATTATCGGCGTCGGGGCGATCATGTTTTCAAAGAATGAAAAGGTGCATCATATCAGTAGCATTATTGCAGGACTCGGTATCCTCTTTATAGGTATGGACATGATGGGCGCCGCGATGGAACCGCTTCAGGAGTCAGAGGCATTTATCAATCTGATGACACAGTTCAGCAACCCGTTGCTCGGTATTCTGGTAGGCGCGGTATTTACGGCCGTGATCCAGTCCTCTTCGGCGTCTGTAGGTATCCTGCAGGCACTGGCGGCTACAGGAATGATTCCGCTTTCAAGCGCGGTTTATGTCCTTTTCGGACAGAATATCGGAACCTGCATCACGGCGGTACTTGCTTCTATCGGAACCAAAGTGAATGCGAGACGTACGACGGTTATTCATCTGATGTTCAATATTATTGGAACAGCTATCTTTACAGTTATCTGTATGGTGACACCGTATGTGTCTCTGGTAGAGTCCATTACTCCCGGAGATCCGGTTGCACAGATCGCGAATGCACATACGATATTCAATATCGTGACAACGCTGATTTTACTGCCTTTCGGTACCTATATGGCGCGGGCGGCAGTGCGGATACTTCCGGACAGCAAGAAAGAGGACGACGAGGATCTCAGACTCAAATATATCCGACCGTTTGACTCTTCCTATGCCGTCGGAAACAGCGCGATCGCGGTCGCTCAGGTAAAAGATGAAGTAAACCGGATGCTGGATATGGTGTCAAAGAATATCGGTGACGCCTTTGACACTCTGATCAAGTATGACGAAAAATCCCGGCAGAAAGTCGAGGAGAGAGAAGAGTACATTGATTATCTGAATAAAGGTATTTCAGAGTATATTGTTTCCCTTATGTCGGGAGAGATGAATGCAGATGATTCACGTAAGATCAACGGTTATTATGCGATTATCAGCAACCTTGAGAGGATCGGCGATCACGCTACTAATATTGCGGAATATGCCGACGATATGAAAAAATGGGATCTGCAGTTTTCGGATAATGTGCTTGATGAATTGGAAGAGATGAAAAAGCAGTGTATTGCTTCGCTTGAAAATGTGAAAAATGTAGAACCTGCCGATACAGGCAGAATCCTCAGCCAGGCGGAAGTGCTGGAACAGAAGACGGACGATATGCGTGATAAGTACTTTAAGAAACAGATGCAGAGGCTCAAGAAAGGAAAATGTAAGCCGCAGAGCGGCATCGTATTCTCAGAAGTGCTTACGGATTTTGAGAGAATGGGAGACCATGCGCTCAATATTGCTCAGCAGTATAAAGAGATGGGTTAAAAGAAGCCGCAGATATAGAAAATAACATTTGAATAAATTCCTCCGTTTTACAGATACTACAATTACTGACAGTAATAAGCATTTAATGTAGATGTTTG
>DWXI01000161.1 GCA_019119265.1 Candidatus Mediterraneibacter intestinigallinarum
TCCTCATTACTTGTTTGGTTTTTATTTTTGGACGGAGTAATACGAATCTCTGCCTCGGCGTCTATAAGCTTGCCTTTATAGTAACCGGCATTTGTATACCGCAATGTCACCTTCATCGTCGTATTACCAAGATTCAGATCGTCTTCCTTCCAGCCAGCTTTATAATCCCTTCTATAATCATCAGGCGGATTATCAAAGATATTACATGGACCCTCATCATTAGAAACATCATCGCCCGTTATTTTATCAGTAATAGCGCCAGTTTTAGGATCTACTTCATATCGATATCCCTCTACGGAGCTCTTAAACTGTACTGACACTGCTCCGAATTTCTTATCGTTCTCACCACCCCTCATGGATTCATATATATATTTATCAATTCCGTATGCCCATCCAGAACCATTAATCCCATAAAACTCTCCAACGTACATGCTGTCATTAGGACTCTCATCCAGCCCTGCTCCGTCCTCGATTATGTGCCAATTGAAAACTCCATTTCCATTTTCTCTCGCAATAACTTCAACCTTGGCTCCTTCAATATTATCTACTATCTGCAGATTATTTAAGGGTGAATAGCTGTCTTTATCTATTGGCTGCAACCCGGGGAGCTTAATTTCTTCACCCGGATTAACCGCAAACGTGGAGATCCCGATGTCAGAATTTTCATTTCCTCCCGTCTCCCCGTCGTCCAGGACCAGGGTATTGATTTCATCTTTCTGTTCTTCCGTTTCGCCATCAGATACTGTATACACCGCAGCGGCGATCTTTCCTGTGAGACCGGTCTTCACGGTGAACTCTGCCAGCTCTCCCGCATCGCTTAACTTCACCGCGTCTGCCGTCACAGGCTCTCCCACTGACAGTCCGTTCTCTGATTCCCCGTCTTCCGTGATCGGATATATAACGCAGGATATCTCATCATCCAGGTCCTGCTGCACGGCGTTCTCATCCGTTACGGTAAGAGTGATCTCATCATCGTAATCCAGAGGTTCTCCGTCGCCATCCGACAGACTGATCTCATATACATTCAGGCTTTTCAGTGCGCTCTCCTCTTGATCCATGCTTTCGATGCTTTTTCGCACCTCCGCCACGGTCGTATCGTCTCCTGCGGCGATGTGCAATGCAGCCCCCTCCGGGAACGGCGTTTCTCCCGCCTCGGCTGTCGCCTTCCAACCGCCGTCCGACGCATGAAGCGCCGTATGATCTTCTGTTCCTGCAGCCCTTACTCCGCTCAGACATGCGGTCGACAAAAGGAGCGAAGCCATAATTCCGGCCAGCAGCCGGATCTTACCTTTTCTTATAGCACTATTTCTCATATATCCTTCCTTCTGTTCTTTTTCACAAACTTTTCTGGTTATCATAGCAGCATTACACCCGCCACAATATAATTGCGGCAGGATATTTATCGCTTTAAATTATAAAAGTATCAGTAAATTCAGAAAATCAGATACATGACAAAAGTGCCATATTTATGACATAGATTTTATTTTATCTATTTTTTCGGGGGGGGGGGAGAATAAATAAGAATTTAAATAGAAGAAAAGAGAATCCCACAGTCCATATGACCGTGATGATTCTCTTTTGTTATCTAACAGCGCTATGCTATTATCACTGTTCCGGATGACTCTCGCTCCACAGTTTATCCGCCGTCGGTTTCCAGTTCTTCGCGTAAGGCACGCATCTGTCGCAGAGTTCATCCACACTCTCCGGATCCTGATAATCCGTATTCACAGCTCCGGTCTCTTTTACGAGCTGTTTTAACCTGCCCGGATTCTCCAGCATCGGGCACGGACGCAGATGGTTGTTGTTAAACGGCTGGTTATCGTGATAGGCCTGGAAGATCGGGCTTCTCAAAGCGTCCAGCAGTGAGACATCGTGGATATTCACATTGGAGTAGTGGATAAATACGCACGGCTCCACATCGCCCTTTGCATTGATATGCAGGTATCTTCTTCCTCCGGCGATACATCCTCCTACATACTCTCCGTCATTCTGGAAGTCCATTCCGAAGATCGGTTTCGTCTCACGGAAATGACGGATACGGTGATACATCTCTTCTCTCTGCTCCGGCGTCGGAAGCAGGTCTGTCACAGCTCCATGCCCTACCGGCATGTAGTGGAAGAACCATACAAACAGCGCGCCGCTCTCGATCATCATATCGTAAAACGCCTCGCTGCTGACGTCCTCGAAGTTCTGGCTCGTATAACATACAGAGATACCGAAAGGAAGCTTATGCTCCTTCATCAGCTCCATTGCATGACGCACCTTATGGTAGACGCCTTCGCCCCGGCGTCCGTCGTTGGCTTTCTCGAATCCCTCAAGGCTGATGGCCGGAACAAAGTTCTTGACTCTGAGCATCTCCTGGCAGAACTCCTCGTCGATCATCGTTCCGTTTGTAAACGCGAGGAACTCGCAGTCCGGATGCATCTCGCAGATCTTGAAAATATCTTTCTTGCGCACCGTCGGCTCACCGCCGGTATAGATATACATATAAGTGCCAAGTTCCTTCCCCTGACGGACAATAGAGTCAATGTCTTCCAGGCTCAGATTATACTGATGCCCATACTCTGCTGCCCAGCATCCCGTACAGTTCAGGTTGCACGCTGTCGTCGGATCCAGCAGGATCGCCCACGGGATATTACAGTTGTATTTCTTTGACATCTCCTCCTGTGTCGCACTTCCTTTCAGACTTGCATTTGTAATAAAGTTCTGGAAAAACGATCTGCGCACGCCGGGATCCAGCTCGTAGAGCCTTAAGATCAGCTGATACCAGTTGTTCTTCTCCTCAATAGATTTTCTGATCGCATTTCTCTGGCTCGCATACCAGTCCTTCGGCATAAACCGGTCCACGAATGCCATCAGTTTCGGGATATTCTCTTCCGGATTGCCTTCAAGATAATTGAGAGCCTGATTCACTGTAAATTCCTGCATTGTTTCTTTGATTGACTTTCCCATTTGTAGTTCTCCCTTTCTGTTTGTCTTCTGTACAAATTGTATTTGATGTCTATATGATTTATCACTGTTATGCGGCGTTAAGTATGTTCATAAATTCCTCACCGGTGATCGTCTCCCTCTCATAGAGGTAATCCGCCAGTTCATCCAGCTTCTCCTTGTTCTCTTCCAGGATCTTTGCCGCTTTCTCATGCTGCCGTTTCACCAGTTCCACTACCTGACGGTCGATCTCCGCCTGCGTTTCCGCCGAGCAGCTCAGAGATGTATCGCCGCCCAGATACTGGTTCGTCACCGTCTCCATGGCTACCATATCGAAATCTTTGCTCATGCCGTACCTTGTGATCATGGCACGTGCCAGCTTGGTCGCCTGTTCGATATCGTTGGAGGCTCCTGTGGATGAAGAATGAAAGATAAGCTCTTCTGCAGCTCATCCGCCGGTCAGTGTGGCGATCTTGTTCTCCAGTTCTTCCTGGCTCATCAGATAATGATTACCTTCCTCCACCTGCATTGTATATCCCAGAGCGCCCGAAGTACGGGGCACGATGGTGATCTTCTGGACCGGAGCGGAATTGCTCTGTTTTGCCGCCACAAGAGCGTGTCCGATCTCGTGATAGGCAACCACTTTCTTCTCCTGATCCGTAAGTATCGCATTCTTTTTCTGGTATCCTGCGATAACGACCTCAATGCTCTCCTCAAGATCCGCCTGTGTGACGTAACTGCGGTTTTCCCTTACCGCGCGGAGCGCTGCTTCATTGACAATATTTGCAAGCTCTGCGCCGGATGCGCCGGACGCCATACGTGCGATAGCGGAGAAATCAACGCTTTCATCAAGTTTTACTTTCTTCGCATGGACTTTCAGTATCTCTTCACGGCCTTTCAGATCCGGCAGTTCCACCGGCACTCTCCGGTCGAATCGTCCAGGTCTTGTAAGAGCCGGGTCAAGAGATTCCAGACGGTTTGTCGCCGCAAGGATGATGACGCCGTTATTAGACTCGAATCCATCCATCTCCGTCAGGAGCTGGTTCAGCGTCTGTTCCCTCTCATCATTGCCGCCCACACGTCCGTCACGTTTCTGGCCGATAGCGTCGATCTCATCGATAAATACAATACACGGCGCTTTTTCTTTTGCCTGTTTGAACAGATCACGGACTTTTGATGCACCCATGCCGACAAACATCTCTACGAATTCAGAGCCCGACATAGAGAAGAACGGCACATTGGACTCGCCCGCCACTGCTTTTGCAAGCATCGTCTTACCGGTTCCAGGAGGCCCCACCAGAAGGATGCCTTTCGGCATGGACTCTCCGATCTCTCTGTATTTTGCAGGATTATGCAGATAATCTACAATCTCTGATAAGTTCTCTTTTGCCTCGTCCTCTCCGGCTACATCAGAAAAACGGATGCCCTCTGAAGATTTTACATATACTTTCGCAT
This sequence comes from Candidatus Mediterraneibacter intestinigallinarum, assembly GCA_019119265.1. Lineage (GTDB taxonomy): Bacteria > Bacillota > Clostridia > Lachnospirales > Lachnospiraceae > Mediterraneibacter > Mediterraneibacter intestinigallinarum. Next base: position 4,384 of record DWXI01000161.1, read on the forward strand.
TGCTCTTTCCCATTCCAAATATCATGGAATCAGCCCCTCCGCTCGCACGGTTCATCAATTTTCTCGACATGTACTGTCCGATTCCGATAAAGATCGCGATCGGAAGGAGCCATGTCAGAAGAAATGTGAGGAGCGGTGATGTCTGCTCGATGATCTGGCCCGAGAACCGTGCACCTGAGTCATACAGTCTCTGTGTCAGGTCCGGATCATCTACCATTCCGGTCTTGTAGATCGCTGTCTCATCTTTATCTGTAAATATAATTTCATTATCTGACTGGTTGATTTCTACCTGTCCGATATTCTCCTCCGCCGTCATGTCCATAAATGTCTCATAGCCGACTTCCCGTATCCTCCGCTTCCCCCTGTCTGTCAAGGGCAGTCAGGGCGGAGATCAATGCCTGCTGCATGGCAAGCGTAGCAAAATCCATGGCGAATTCCGCGTACAGCATGTCCGCTTCTCTTTCATCCTGCTCCGGAGTACTGTCATCCGAATGAAGATCCTTTATCACCTGTTTCTTCATAACATCTCCGATTTTCTGTCGGTAATCTAGCTGTGCCTGCGTCAGTTTCGTCACAGCTGGTGAACGACATGCCTTTGCTTTCTCTTCCAACAGCATCGAGTTTTCTCTATACTCGACTTCTGCTTTCTCCAGTTCCGAACGGATTCTTTCTCTGCCGCCCTGCTCGCAGATACGGATCCTGCACTGCAGCTTCCCGTACTGCTCTTCCATTTCATACAGCTTCACGGCAAATACGCTTTCATCAATATTCATGGAAAGACACCCTCCTTTCCGGGGTATTTCGTACCCTGCAGTTTCTATATAGCAGATTCAAAAATCGATTGCGACTCTCAATTTTCAAAATCTGTATTGACAAATTTTAAGATTTGTAAAAAAAGTTGACACTTTGGGAATTCTGTAAAGACAGTCGGCAAAAATTATAAGTGGCGGACCCACTGTTTCCCGACTATATTGAAAATGCAGAGGAGATATAAAAGTCTGCAAATAAAAAGTCAAGCAGAAATTAATGAACTTTGAAAATTTTATACAGGTTGAAAAAAGAGTATCACAACAAGACCACCGAAGTGCGCTGGTCTGAAGCAAAGTATGGTATTAAAATCAGCT
>DWXI01000162.1 GCA_019119265.1 Candidatus Mediterraneibacter intestinigallinarum
ATCAGGAAGGAAACATCATTCTTCATCGACATGTAGATGGCATTCTCCAGCGTATTGATCTCCAGAAGCTCCGGATCCGCGTAATGTTTACCTGTGATCGCATTATACAGTTCCAGCAGGTTCTTCCGATCCTCAAACAGCATGATAAAAAGCGTGGACTTGAATGTCCGGTTGACAGTTAATGAATCATTTGTGTTGGCATTGGTCATATGCACAGCCTCCTTTTGAAAATGTAATGCAAAGAGACTGCTCTGACCGCCTTCTTAATAAAACCGCATCCGCTGATCTCTCTGCTGTTAATAGGGAATTAAAAGCATTGAGATTTTCCTGAATGTAACAGAATAATGGATGCAGCTGACGCCGCCTTAGAATCAGACATGCCGGAAATATAATGCTTTTCCATATGATAGCACATGCGGGGCGAAAATGCCAGATAAAAAAGAAAAGGCCACTGTATTCCGATTAAGAAATACAATGGCCTGTACTTAAAATATCTTTCTTATTCTTTCTGCTCTCCTGCCACTTCCGCAGCAATCTCCCGGATCCGCTCTTCCGTCTCATCCAGAACTTCCGCGATCTCGGCAAAACTCATCCCTCTGGCTAGATTCTTCTGCACCTGTCTGCGCAGCAGCTGTCCTTCCCCCTCTGCAAGTCCGATGCGCCTGCCCTTCTCGATCCCGGCTTCGCGCTCCTGCTGCATATGCCGCTCCTGATCATATTCAAATATACTCATCGCTCTCGCCTCCGCTTTGTGCTCCATCAGGAAGTCTCTCAATACGTCTTCCTCAATACACTCATTGATCGCGCGGTCCACAGCCTCCGGAAGCTCCATTGCCTCCGTATAACCCCGGATTTTATCCGTGTAGATTGCATAATCCCTCAGCGTCCTGCAGGCTTCTTTCAGCTTCCGGTTGTTGGTTCCGGAAATATTCAAAAGCGTGGCTTCCAGCTCCAGCTTCGGTTTCTCTTCCTTCACACTGTACATATCCGACAGCTTCAGCAGCTGCCGCTCCGGCATCTCATCCTTCCCGTTGTAGAAGATGATAAACTCCGGCGCAGGAATCCGCACAATCGTCTCGCCGTAAAGATTCGCCTTCACGGTAAGCCTGGAATACAGATGCGAGATATAAAGCAGGAACCGCAGGGGAAGATTCGGATTCTTCGTGGACTGATGTTCATACAGCGAGAGCCTGCCGTCGATCAGGAATGAAATATCATTCTTCATCGACATGTAGATCGCATTCTCCAGCGTATTGATCTCCAGAAGCTCCGGATCCGCGTAATGTTTACCTGTGATTGCATTATACAGCTCCAGCAGGTTCTTCCGGTCCTCAAACAGCATGATAAACAGCGTGGACTTGAATGTCCGGTTGACAGTTAATGAATCGTTTGTGTTGGCATTGGTCATATACACAGCCTCCTTTTGAAAATGTGATGCAAAGAGACTGCTCTGGCCGCCTTCTTAATAAAACCGCATCCGCAAATCTCTCTGCCGTTAATAGGGAATTAAAAGCATTGAGATTTTCCTGAATGCAACAGAATAATGGATGCAGCTGACGCCGCCTTAGAATCAGACATGCCGGAAATATAATGCTTTTCCATATGATAGCACATGCGGGAAGAAAAAGCCAGATAAAACTCCGCTGATTATTCTTATATAGTAAAAGACACCCTGACAAAACAATTTGTCCGAGTGCCTTTCAACCATAATCAATAGGTTCTAACGCTTTTTCTGGTGATTCTTCTGTTCTTCCTGGTGTTTTTCTTCGTTTCACCAGTTTCCACCGCAGAGCTTCTGATTTCTTTGGTGTCTGCCCTAAACTCCTGCTTCATCCGGTGGTTTTCTCTGTTTCACCAGCTTTCTCTTAAGCTTTCCTGATCTTTATGGTGTTTGGTTACTCTCTTACAAAGCATGTTCTGAAAGTTACATACTTTCATGGTCATTCCAACTGATCCTGTGTTACTTTTTTATTGGTCATACAAAAATAAATAGAAAGGAGCTGAAATGACCATGAAAGTATGCAACTATTTAACCAAACTGCCCCAGGAAACCAGAATCAGGAAAGTAGAGACTTTCCGGGATTATGATCTCATCACTCTTGATGTCCCCTCGCCAAAGCAGCGCCTCTGCCCGCATTGCGGTTCCGGCGACTGCATCATTAAGGATTCCGGTACATACCAGACTGTACGGCACATCCCCTACAATCACCGCGGATCTGCAGTAACCTTTCATAAGCGCAGGCTGTTCTGTAAAACCTGTTCTGTCTCTTTCTATGAGACGCCTTATTGGATCCATTCCTCTCTTCGTATTACGCAGGCCCTCTACGATTCGATCCTGCTGGATCTCATTGAACCCATCGCTTTTACAGAAATCGCACGACGCAACTGTATCACTACAGATCTGGTCCAGTCTGTCTTTGACACCATCCACTTTGAACGCCCGCGCCGCCTTCCCGAAACGCTCTGCATAGACGAATTCAAAGGGAACAGCGGGATCTGGAGTACGCAGCATCACAGATGGTACCGGAATAAATATCACTGCAACATCTCCGATGGGGATTCCCATGCAGTCATTGACATCCTGGACCAGATCTCCGGTGTTTATCTTAACAGGTACTTCCGTCAGTTTCCGCCTGATCAGCGCAGGCAGGTGAAATATTTCTGCTGTGACATGAGCAATGGCTTCGTATCCATGGCAAAGAAAACCTTCCCCGAAGCAAAGATCTGCATCGACCCCTTCCACATCATCAGGCGCCTCAATGACATGGTGGATGACGTCCGCCTGCGTTACCAGCGCCGTTTTCAGGATTCCGGCGATACGGAAAGCTTCCGGAAAGTCAAGGGCACTGCCCGTCTCCTGAAAACAAAAGAATTCAACCAGAAGGAATACTGGGGAACCCGTTATCATGATCATCTCCAGAAGCTCCGCGATGCCTTTGAGATCGCCCCGGATCTCCATCTTCCACCGGAACTGGAAGACTGGCTCCTCGTCCACTTTGAAGATGAACCTTATGAGGACTTCAACACAGCCTCTGTACTGGAAGATATGATCTGCATGTACTGCCAGTCCTATGAACGCGGGAAACTGGACGTCACCATTCCCGATCCGCTTACACGTTTTAAAGAACGCTGCGAGGATCTGAAAGACCTCATTATGGATCTCCGGGTTGATGTCGCTTATCTGCAGGATCTGTGCAATCACTACAAACAGCTCCTCAGAGAACACGGACTGCTATGACAGACTGGATCATACGCTCCGCGCGGGGAGGTGATACGTAAATAATTCCACTAAAAAAAGGCTTCATGAAGCCTCTTCTGTTCTGCTAATGATGCTTTTTGTAATTATTAATAGGCTCTTTTCAGCCTGATTTTTTAGCGTATCTCATGTCAGGTTCGTTTGCTATACCCTTTAGGAAAGATTCATCTCTAAAACCTCATTCTTTCAGTATTTACAAGGCTTTGCACCTGTTTGTCACCAGATTAATCGGAAGAACCGATATCACTTTTCTGGCTTTCCGCCGGAAAATATAAACATCAGGCACAGAATCTCCTCTCACATTTTGATCTGAAACTAAACGTAAACCAGAAAATCAGTTCGCTTACACATTACGAACGGATCGCATTGGAACTGATCAAAGCCTTCTCACAAAAAAAAACGATTATATTCCTTTCAAACATTTCATCTTTGCTTGATTCGTCGGAATATAACCGTCTTATTGTTCTGCTTAACAAACTTGAAGTCTGCGGCATGACATTTATCGTAGGTGAGACATTCGACACACAACTGTTTTTTCTGACAGATACACTGTATATCATTAAAAGCGGACAGATTATACGAATCCTGTCCGGCACTCAAATCTGTAAGGAAGAAATACAGAAATCACTGGGATCCTATTCTGTTCTGAATACGGAAAAAATTTTTTATCCCCGAAAAACCGCCCACGATACGGTTCTCCGCTTCGAAAATGTCAGCGATACACTATTTACTGATCTCTCGTTTACACTCAAAAAAGGCGAGGTGTTGAAAATTCTGTGTTCCAACAGCGCTGAAGCAGAACTTCTGTACAACTATCTCACACAAAACCGTATGCCGGAAAAAGGCGAAATACTTTTTAATGAACTTCCCTTCTTCAAATTATCCGGCAAAACATTAAAAAAATCCTGTGGCATAATACTGGCAAATCCCCGGCAGACGATGGTCCTGCACAATATGTCTGTCCTGGACAATCTATGCCTTTCTCTGGACCGGAAATCACCGGGAATCCTGTCTAATCTGACCCACCGGAAAGGAATTGAATTTGAACTTCAGGGACAGATCCCTGCTGAATATTTCAATAAACAGATCGATTCCGTTCCCGCTGAAATTGTCCAGAAAATAATATACTGCCGCTGGCTGCTCTCTGTTCCGGACCTGCTTGTATGCATTAATCCGTTTTCAATAATCGATCCGGAATTGAACTATATCTCGCGTGAGATGATC
>DWXI01000163.1 GCA_019119265.1 Candidatus Mediterraneibacter intestinigallinarum
CCGATCCTGTGGATCCTGGAGAGGCTCTGGCTGTATGTGGCGTAGTTGAAGTTTTTGCTGTAATACACGCATGTGTCTGCTGCAGTCAGCGTGATTCCGGTGCCGGCCGTGTCGATCTGCCCTATGAAGAGCACTGTGTTCGGATCCTCCTGGAACTGTTTCACGATGGCTCCGCGGTCCTCTTTCTTGATGTCTCCGTAGATGGCCACAGCCTTCTTCCCGGATGGCAGTTCCTTCTTTGCCAGTTCGATGATCGCCTTTACTTCCGGGATAAACCTGGCGAAGATCACCAGCTTCTTCCCTGTTCCCACCACGTAATCCTGAATGATGTCAGCCAGCGCATCCAGCTTTGATCGGCTCACCAGCTCCGGCCGGGCTGAGTCGTCTTTTACCAGGAACCCTCCGGTCAGTTGCTGCAGCCGCAGGAGCTTCGTCAGGACGGTCGTCGCTGTGATCTGGCCTCCGCTGTCGAGCTCTGCGTAGCTGTCTCTCCTGATCCGGTCATACAGTTCGCGCTCCTTCTTATCCATTGTGATGTGCCTGGTCTCAAAGGTCTGCTCCGGCAGATCGATGGCTTCTTCCTTTGTGATCCGGAAGGCGATGCTGTGTTCTTTCTTGATCAGCCCATCCAGGTCCTTGTATCCGATGATCTGTTTCTTATTGAAACCGCCCATGATGGCGTATCGGTTCCGGAACTGATAGAAGTTTGTCCCGAAGATCTTCGGATCCAGGAAGCGATACTGGCTGAAGATGTCGATCGCATTATTCTGGACCGGAGTTCCGGAAAGGATCAGCTTGTACCTTGCCTGGTCTCCGAGCTTATGGATCGCCTTGCTCTGCGCTGCATCATGGGTCTTGATCCTCTGACTCTCGTCGCAGATGATCATGTCCGGATCGTACTCCTCCAGTTTTTCAAAGATTCCAGGGCGCCAGGTGCTCTCATAATTGATCACGGCCACCTTCAGTGCTTTGAACGGAAACTTCATCAGGTCGTCGAGCTGCTTAATCCTCTGGCTCTTCTCTCCCAGGAGCGTCCTGCAGGTATATTTAAAGTCCGCGAATTCCTGAAACTCTTTCGGCCACACCGCAACGACTGACGTCGGTGCTATGATCAGGACCTTCTGGATCTTCCCTTTTTCATAGGCTGCTCCGGCGATGGCCAGGGCTGTCAGCGTCTTGCCGCATCCCATTTCAAACAGCAGCCCGAAACCGCGGTTGATTCTTTGCTCCATGTTGCATCATCTCCTTTCTTCTGCTATGATGTGATTGTCTTGATGGGGGGGGCGTCCTGAAACTCGGAACCGTCTGCCAGTGTCAAATTTTCGCGGATCTGATCTGGCGTAACATCACGGAGTCCGACGTATTTGTAGCTGGATGCCTTCCCTCTGTTATATCGTTTCATGTATTCCGGGTTCTGCAGTCTCTCATACTTCCCCCGGACAGCCAGTGCGCTGCGTCCCAGTTCCTGGCCCATGTGCATCCAGTCGTATCCCTGTTCCTTCATTCTAAGGAGCTTATCCACCTCATCCTGTGTCCATGCTTTATTCGGCCGTCTAATCGGACGCCCCGTGATATTAAGATCCAGGAGCCTCCTTTTCACTGCTCCCTCTGTTTTCCGAAGCTCTGATGCGATGTCTGTGTATGTATGTGTGCCTTTTTCAATCATTCGGCGCAGCTTCGCATCCTCGCTGGCTGTCCATGGATCATTGTGATTCTTCTTTGTTTTTCTCTTCTTATCAATGTCGATCTTCCTTTTGAGCTTTGCCCATTCTGGCTCCGGCCCCAGGGCATATGGTTGAAGCCTTGAGAAGTCGAGCAGGTCTTTGTGCTCTTCTGCCCATTTCCAGAATTCCTCTAGGTCAATCACCCTGAATTTGCATCTGTTTACCTTGTGCCATTTCACTGGGATTCCGTTCCTGATCAGTCTCGACTCTGTATAGGATCCCTGTCCTGCCCCGTATAGTTCAACGATAAGCTGGTGATACGTTATCTCTGCACCTGCATCCAGATGCGCTCCAAGTCCGAGCCTGTTCTTCCTGTTAAGGACTGCATTCTCGGTCCTTCCGAGTGCCTTCGCGATCCCCTGGATGGATACGACGCCCCATTTGTCCTGAAGGTAGGCATCCTCTGCCTCGCTCCAGCTTTTGTTCCTGCGGCCCGGATCCGCTCTGGCCGGGTTACTTTTTCTTCCTCTTCTTGCCACGTATCTCCGCCTCCTTCTTTCTTTTCTTCATGAGATCGGACCATCCGACTCTGGCTCCACACCAGTGGCAGTGCTCATGGTATTCGCTGATCCGGTGATGGCAGCACGGGCAGAGGAAGATCCCCATTTCATGGAGCGGCTTGTGCTCTGTCTCGTAGAGCTGTATCATCTTTCCGAGCTGCTCTCCCTGCAGCTTGTAATCGTGGAGGATGCTGTCCAGTTCCTTCGCTGACTCCGGGAGCCCGTGCTTCTTCATGACTGCTGCCAGATCGCTATTTTTCATAAGCCATCGCCTCCTCTTCCGGATCAACCATTCCGAAGGTCAGCAAGGCCATGTTCGCCGCCCTGACCTGGTGCGTGTACAGGGATTTCTTGACAGGATAATGTGCCAGCGGCTTTGGTTCCTTCCGGATCCGCTCCGCATCCACGGCCTCCTGGACGTCTTCCATCTTCTTTCGGATCGCATCAATGGATCCCGGCAGCCTGACGATCGTTGAAAGCCTCTGCAGGATCTCCAGGTCGCACTCCCCGACCATCATCTGAAGGCTCTTGTTCCATTTCAGTTTGTTCCAGGACTTCATGATCGCCATCTGTGTGGCGTCTGCTTCCTTGATCAGGATCTTTCCGTCTTTTACTGCTATCTTCATTCCTTGTAAAACCTCCCGAAACCGATCGTTTTCATCACAAACTCTTCCTGGCGGTCATTCAGGCCTATGATGTCCATGTCCCCGTCTTCATTCGGTCCGACCGCTGCGACGAAGAAGTCTCCGGCGATGAAGTCCCTTCCTCCGAATATCAGGCGGTTCGGATCCATTCCGTCTATCTTCCCTTTTTCGTTCAGGACGCATACCATGCCGCGTATGTTTTCATATGGGACTGTCTCAATGTTTCCGCCCACGAGCTCCTGCATGGCCTCGAGCGTCCCGTCAATTTCCTTTATTTCCGGTTCCTTCCCGACCGGAACATATACTACTTTCATTTATCTGCCTCCTTGTAAAACGTGTGATTTCCATGGGTGAAGAGTTCCTGCAGATTCCTGCTGTGCCATGTTGACTCGTCCGAAGAACTCCTGAAGTATGTAGCTCCCTGGCTTTCATCCCACTTGTCCACCTGGATCATCCGGAGGGCTTCCCAGCATTCCTCATCCGGAGCGGCTTCGTCGTACCTTCCATCCCAGTACGATGTGAATTGCCCATCCTGGGATATTACTTCTTCGATGCTGTCCGGGAACTCCTCATCCCATACGCGGTTCAGGACCACAAGGATCACGAGAGCTTTCCCTTCCGTGCCTTCTCCTTCTGCTTCAGCCATTGCGATCCTGGCCAGCATGTACGACTCTTCTCCGCTCCAGTCGAGGCTCCGGATCTCTGTCAGCTTCCTGGTCTCACTGATCCGGGAATTCCCCGCCTCCTGGACCTTCTGCATGCGCTCCAGCTCTTCCTGCTGCCTGGCGGCCTCCTCGGCCTCATACGCTGCCTTCTCCTCCTGAAGCTGCTGCCACTCCTCCAAGGTGTACGACATGCCGTGATCTTCCACGATCTTCGGAGGTCCTGGCGGCTCGTATGGATCGAACAGAAAAGCCAAAATCAGGGCCAGCCACACCGCGCATCCTAGTGCCACGCTTCCGAGCACACTGCACAATGTTTTTATGGCTGCCCTTCTTTTTCTCATTCGACCTCGTCTTCTGCGCATATCCGCTTCCCTCCTTCTGGAGATCTGCTGATCCGCACCTTATCCCCTGTTCTCTTATGGATGTACAAGGCCTCATATCCTACGTCGTAAAGGCAGGCGTAGTCTTTTGGATCTATGCCGAACCTGTCACGCAGTTCTCCCTTTTGGTTTCTTGTCAGCTTTTTGGGTTGTTTCACCTTCTATTCCCTCCATCTTGTACATTTTCTGAATGACTCCATAGACTGGGTGATCCCTTGGTATGGTGATCCCGTCCATGCTCTTTCTCCTGGTTCCATCACTCATCACATGTGTGATCATCTCTCTTCACCTCTCTTCTCGCTTTCGGATCCTGCATTCTGCCCTCTAGGCTTCTTGGGTCCGGTAGTCTGTGACAGGTTCTCCAAAGCGATAAAAGAACCTGTCTGTCCTGCCCCCTGAGTATTCTTTGGGTTGCCGTATTGCCAGTCGCCTGCAGTGCGGTTTTTTCATTGCCGCCATCCGGGGTTAAATCGCACCCACCAGTCCATGCTCCGGATGTTCTCTCTTCTGGTGTTCTCATCTGCCTCCGAGCCGAGCTTGTTTCACCAGGGTTTGCGCTCCCCACCCCTGTGACGACGGTTCACTGCAGGCATCAGTCGCCCCGCCGGGTGGACTTATCTGCGTCGGCTCCACCATACCTGGGTTTTTAAAGAGGTCCCGCATCCCTCTTCTCTCCATATTCTGTTTGTCTTGTTACCTTGTGAGCAGCGCATCTGCTGACTCAGTCTCTGCAGTCTCCTTTGCCGCCTCCATGCCCTTCATGAAAGCGATCACCATTGCCTTCTTGTCCGAAGGTAATTTGATGTAGATCTCAGAGAATACCTTTGCGTCGTCGATCGCCTTTGGATCGAAGCCCGTTGTCTGAACCTTACTCATATCGTTTGCCTCCTTTCATGTTTCCATGCGACCATTATAAGTCGCAAAATCCCTTTTGTCAATATATTTTGTGTTGCGTCGCGACTTTTTGTTGACAAAGTAACATTTTGAGCATATAATCAAATGCAAGGAGGTGAGAAACGTTGAATGAGAGAATTAAGAAGCTGAGAAAGGTTCTTGATCTTACTCAGCAGGAATTCGGTGAAAGGCTTGGAATAAAAAGAAACACTATCGCCACGTATGAATCTGGAAGGAATGAGCCGATAGATGCTGTCGTCTCTCTTATATGTAAAGAATTCAATGTGAATGAAGAGTGGCTCCGCGATGGAATCGGTGAAATGTTTAAGGCTGCGCCGAGTACGGCGCTGGATGCCCTGGCTGAAGAGTACAGCTATTCTCATCGGGACTACGTGATTGTGGAGAAGTTCTCCAATCTTTCCCGGAAGGACCGGGATGTAATTCTTAACTTTATTATGGAAGTTGCTGCAGGGTGCTACGATGTGTCTGAAGACACTCCGGCCATTCCGGAAGGTCCTGCTGAAATCGATATTGACTCCGCCGTTGAGGCGTATAGACATACTTTGGAATTGCAGAAAAAAGCGGCGGGAAGATCATCAGCTTCGAATGGTACAGAAGCAGAAGATAAGGGGGCATAAATATGGGCGTTGTTTTTGGAGGTTGGCCGGAAGAAATGCATTCTGATTTTGAGCAGGTAAAAAGGATTGAATCTGCTAAAAAGTTAAAGAAAGATGTCGTTTCTATCAACACGGAAGAAGGGCGGGTTCTTGTTCAGGGATCCGCTGCGGATCCATACGAGGCAACGCTGCAGGAATGCACCTGCCCCGACTTTGCGATCCGCCAGGCCCCGTGCAAGCATATGTATTATCTGGCCGGGGAGATGGGACTCCTGGGAGACCTTCCGGTTTATAAAAAGAAGGAAAGTGCCTTTGATCCTGGAAGTGAAATAGAAAAATATCGGGACCTTTATAAATCCGGCGAGATAAGCGCTGACACATACGTGAAGCTCTGTGCTCCACTGGATAAGATGCGGAAGAAATGAGGTGATCTTGTGAGCGTAAAAGACTATGCGACGTATAAAAAGAATTGTCCTCTTTGTGGCGGGATTGTTTATGTGAAATCCGTTATCATGGATGGACTTTCGGCTGAAAGCGCAAGGGCTCCGTCCTATGCGAAGTGGCAATGCCAGAATTGCGGGGCTGAGTTTGAAGCAAGGCTTAATCAAAACTTGCAGCCGGAACACACAGAGGTTTCCATCGATCATGAAGTGCCAGAGCTTCCTGCTCTTGGAGATCTCGGGACTTTTATAAAATAAAAAACCGCCCAGTGCGCCAACACCAGACGGTTTTGTGCTTCCCTTGTGGAAAGCGGTATACTGTTCATACAAAAAAAGTATATCGCATTTCCATTAAATCCACAAGGGTTTATTTTTTATACTCTTTTTTAGGATATGTGATATGAAAAATAAGAAACTCATCCCCCTGGCCATAGAGCCGCCGGAAGATCTCGTTGACCTGTACATCCGTGTTTCCACGATGGAGCAGGCCATGGAGGGCTACTCCGTGGTAGAGCAGGAGAACCGGCTGAAGCGGTACTGTGAGGCCATGGGGTTCCGAATTCATAAAATTCATATTGATGCCGGCTTCTCCGGAGCTTCCCTGGACCGTCCTGCGATCCAGGAGGTGATCCGCGATGTCCAGGGGCGCCTCGTCAAGAAGGTCATTGTCTGGAAGCTGGACAGGCTCTCCAGGTCGCAGAAGGACACGCTGATCATGCTCGAGGACGTCTTCCTGGCGAACGACTGCGACTTCGTGTCCATGATGGAGTCCTTCGATACATCCACCGCCTTCGGCCGTGCGATCGTCGGGATCCTGGCAGCATTCGCCCAGTTGGAACGCGAGAACATAAAAGAACGCACCATGATGGGCCGGGCGGCCCGGATCGCAAAAGGGCACTACAATGGCTCCCATCCGCCGCTTGGATACAAGTTCCTGCCTGGATGTAACGACCTTGTGGTGGATCCGTTCGAGGCAGCCATTGTCCGTGAGATCTTCTCGCTGTTCCTGTCCGGGAACTCGATCAATGGGATCGCGGCCCGGATGGCCGAGAAATACGGCAAGGTGCGAAACTGGAACGGAACGACCGTGCGCCGGGTTCTTGGGAACCCGATCTACATCGGAAAGGTCCGGCAGAACGGCGAGCTCTTCGACGGGCTGCATGAGCCGATCATCTCCGAGACCGACTTCTATATGGCGAATGCGATCCTTGTGCATAACAAGGAGGTTCAGAAGCAGAGCTGCAGATCTGTCAGCCTGCTGACCGGTCTGCTGTACTGCGGGGACTGCGGAGCCAGGATGCAGCCTCGGCGCATCACCCGGGGATACGATCTCCGGCGGTATGTCTGCTATTCTGTCAGCCGGACCAGTAAGGCCATGATCCGATCCGATCACTGTACAAACCGGCTGCATCCGTACACCCAGGAAGAGCTCGATGAGATCATTATCAACGAGATCCGGAAGCTCGCCGTGGATGAGGAATATGTAAAGTCCATCATCCAGGAGGACTCCGGGCCGCAGGTTGATGAAGCGGAACTGTTCCAGGATCGCCTGAAGGAAGTGCAGGCTCAGATGGACAAGCTCCTGAACCTGTATCAGATCGGTGTCCTGGATCTGGCCGACATCGAGGACCGGATCGCGGATCTGAAGCACGAAAAAGAAACGCTGCGGAAGAGCCTGGAAGGCGCCTCTACCAGCGTTCCCCTTGATATTCAGAAGGTGCAGTCTTATGCGTCTGCTTTTGAAACGGCATACCAGTCCGGGAACACGGAGTACATCAACCGGATGATCCGGCTCCTGATCGACAAGATCGTGGTCCTGAATGCCGACATCGAGATCCACTGGACCTTCTGCTAATGCTTCAACCGAAGCAAGCACACGGTCTCAATATGAACCGTATTCGGGAACTGGTCGATACAGCAGACCCGTTCCACCTCATACCCGCCCGCCTGGAAGGCCTGCAGGTCTCTGGCCAGGCTGGTGGGCTTGCAGGAAATGTAAACGACTTTTTCACACCTATATCGATCAATGATCTTCGGAAGTGCTTTCGGGTGGATCCCGTCTCTCGGCGGGTCGAGAACGATAACATCCGGCTTTTCTTCCAGTTCGTCCAACACCTGAAATACATCGCCTGCTATGAATTTACAGTTGGAAATACCGTTCCTCGCCGCATTTTCTTTTGCTGCCTCCACCGCTTCTTCGACAATCTCCACGCCGACCACCTGCTTCGCCACAGGAGCCAACACCTGACTGATGGTTCCTGTTCCGCTGAAGAGGTCAAACACAGTCATATCGCGGATATCACCAACATAGTTCCGTACCGTCTCATAGAGCACCTCTGCTCCCCGGGTATTGGGCTGAAAAAAGGAGAACGGGGTGATCTTGAATTCCAGGCCAAGCAGTTTTTCATAGAAGTAGTCCTGCCCCCAGAGGATATGGGTCTCGTCGCTTCTCACTACGTCAGAGAGAGAGTCATTAAGAATGTGCAGGATTCCCACGATCTTCCCGTCCAGATCCAGTTTCAGGAGTGCTTCGGTCAACGGCTGCAGGTCATGTTCCTCCTGCGTGGTAGTCACCAGATTTACCAAAATCTCCCCTGTTGTATCACCGCGCCTTAGAAGCAAATGCCGCAGGTATCCTATATGCTGCATTTTTCTGTAAAAGCTTACGTTTCTCTCACGAAAATACTCCAGTACGCACATGAGAATCCTATTCATATCCTCATGCACAAGACGGCAGTCTGATGCCGTCAGTATGTCGTATGTGCTGCCCTTCTTGTGAAGTCCCAATGAAAGCGGGCCGTCTTTGTATTCATTTCCAAAAGAAAACTCCATCTTGTTCCGATAGCCGAATTCTTTCGGACTTGCCTTCACACCCTCAAAGACATAGTCTCCATTTACCGCTTTATCCATGATCCGGCGTATCTGCCCCTCCTTCATCTTCATCTGCTCTTCATATGACATGGTCTGGTACATACATCCGCCACAGCCCGGAAAGATACTGCACACTGCCTTCCTTGTTTCAAGGGGCGACTTCTCCACTATCTCGATCAGGCGCCCTTCCGCATTCCCACGTTTAAACTTATTAATCATAAAACGGACTTTCTGTCCGGGTATCCCGTTCTTTACTGTCACATATTTTTCTTCTTCGGGTATATATACAATCCCTTTATTCGCGAAATCCACTCTCTCAATAATTCCTTCGAATATCTGTCCTTTTTTCATACAAATCTCCATATTCGCATTCGCAAAAAGAGGCAGGGTGCAATAGTCTGCATCCCGCCTTTTCATTTGGTTTCCTGTTCTATTTCACTGTCCGGTATTATACCTGATCGTCTTCACTGAAATAATCATCAAAATCATCGTCGAAATCATCTTCAAAATCTTCCAGATAATCCGGTGTGAAGAAGCGATATACTGCATACGCGATTGCTGCAACTGCTGCAACTGCCCCGATGATAGCCAGTACCCAGATCACTGTATTTTTCTGTTTTTCCGCCTCATTCTTATGAAGAATCTCACTCAATTTTGATTCTGCGATAAGCTCTTCTACTTTGCTCATAATACACGTCCTTTCCCTGTCTTAGGAGACAGCGCTTACTTTTTAATATTATAACACTAACATTTTCAGATTACTACTAAATTTTCACTAATTTTGCAAACATTGCAAACATTTTCCTGACGCCCGCAGTATCGAACTTCACAGTCACTTCAAAATCTCTTCCACCCTCTTTAATGTCAGTGACAGTTCCCTCCCCGAATTTCACATGGCGGACACGGTCGCCCACACCATATGCAAGGCTATCGCCCCTCTGAGCCGTCAGCTGGCTTCCTTTTGTCAGCGCTGAGAAAGGTTTCTTCGAGACATACGGCCTCCTCTGGGAGCTGTCCGAAGATACAGATTTTCCTTTGGAAAACAGATCGCTTCCTGTATCAAGCACTTCCTGAGGAATCTCCCTTACAAAGCGGGAGAGTGAGTTATACTGTGTCTCCCCCCGCACCATCCTTTTCCGCGCGCAGGTCAGGGTCAGTTTCTGCTCTGCACGGGTAATGCCCACATAGCAGAGTCTTCGCTCTTCCTCCAGTTCTTCCGGGTCATCTCCCGTGATCGTCATATAGCTGGGAAACAGTCCGTCCTCCATTCCCGCGAGATACACATGGGGAAACTCCAGACCTTTTGCACTGTGCAGGGTCATAAGTACGACGTAATCCTGATCTTCCTCCAGACTGTCGATATCTGCCACAAGGGCTACTTCCTCCAGAAAGCCGCTCAATGTTGCCTTCTCATCCCGGTCTGCGCAGTCCTCCTCATAGGCTGCGGCTTTATTCAGAAGTTCTTCAATATTCTGAAGGCGGCTCTCTGCATCTATCTCGTCATCCGCTTCAAGATTCTGTGTGTATCCGGTCATATCCAGGATTTCATTTAACAGATCTGTCAGGCTTTCTTTCTCTGCCTGCCCTTTAAGATACTCGACCAGCGCCGCAAATGAATTCAGTTTTGATGAGCTGCGCCCCACTCCGGGAATCATCTCCGGCACCAACAGTGCATCATAGAAGCTGATCCCGCGTGCATCTGCTGCTTCCTGAATTCGATTGATTGTCGTAAGTCCGATTCCTCTCTTCGGTACATTGATAATTCTTCGCACAGACAGATTATCCTGTCCATTATCCACAGTCTTTAAATACGCCAGAATATCCTTGATTTCCCTTCTGGCATAGAAGTTAATCCCGCCCACGATCTTATACGGAATGTTCATGGCAATAAATTTCTCCTCAAGAAGACGTGACTGCGCATTTGTCCGATAAAGTACTGCGCTGTCATTATATGACGCGCCGCTCTGAACCTCCCTCTTGATATCTTCGGCTATAAATTCAGCCTCATCATATGCAGTATCAAACTGTCTTAAACCGATCTTTTCCCCCTCGCCGTTGGCCGTCCAGAGTGTTTTATCTTTTCTTCCCCTGTTATTACTGATCACGCCGTTTGCCGCATTCAGAATATTCTCTGTAGAACGGTAGTTCTGTTCCAGCTTAATCACTTTAGCATCCGGATATTCTTTCTCGAAATCCAGGATATTCCGGATATTAGCGCCACGGAACTTGTAAATTGACTGATCGTCATCTCCGACTACACAGAGATTTCTGTATTTCCCCGCCAGAAGGCTGACAAGCTTAAACTGCACGGTATTCGTATCCTGGTACTCATCCACCATGATATACCGGAACCGTTCCTGATAGTTCTCGCATACATCCGGCTGTGTCTGGAGAAGCTGTACTGTCTTCACCAGAAGATCATCAAAATCAAGCGCATTGTTCGCCTTGAGCTGCGCCTCGTACTCCCGGTAGACTTTTGCGATCTTAAGCTGTGCAAAATCTCCTCCCGCGTTCAACTCGAACTCTTCCGGCAGGATCATCTCGTTCTTCGCCGATGAAATAACGGATAGCAGCATCCTCTCCTTAAATTGTTTCGTGTCGATATCGATTTTTTTGCACACTGCTTTCATCAATGTTTTCTGATCGTCTGTATCATAGATTGTAAAGCTGCTGTCATACCCGAGCCTGTCGATAAATCTGCGCAGGATCCGTACACACATAGAGTGAAATGTGCTTACCCAGATACTCTCTGAACCGAATCCCACCAGATCATCTACTCTCTGCCGCATCTCTCCCGCCGCCTTGTTTGTAAACGTAATGGCAAGGATATTCCATGGGTTGACGCCAAGTTCCTCGATCAGATAGGCGATACGATGAGTCAGGACTCTTGTCTTTCCCGAACCGGCTCCCGCCAGGATCAAAAGCGGACCGTCCACGTGCAGTACCGCCTCTCTCTGAGGTTCATTTAATGTATCATATATACTCATATGCTGCTCCTGTTCTGAATTATATCTTTATCCGAAAATATATGTAAAACTGATACCCTGCCCATGCAGGGAAATAACTGTGACCGTAATTATAATATAGATAAAAGATTCCTGTCAATGCATGCTGTTTTCAGGCACTTTCATCCATATTTCACTTGTCATCTGGTTTTTATTACTATATAATAGATGCATTGAGGTGATAATATGAAAATAGATACAAATGATATACTAAACAGCATTCTTGAAAGTCTCGACCATGTGGATTATATACGTCCGGAGGAAATTCCCAATATAGAATTATACATGGATCAGGTGACAACATTTATGGATAACCACTATTCATCCACAAAACGTTATAGCGAAGATAAAATCCTGACAAAAACGATGATCAACAATTACACCAAGAATAACCTTCTCCCTCCATCCGTTAAGAAGAAATATTCCAGGGAACACATGCTTCTTCTGATCCTGATCTACTATTTCAAGAATATACTTTCGATCAAAGATATCGAAACAGTCTTGCAGCCTCTGCGTGAAAAATACTTTTCCGGAAACGGACCGGTACAGCTCTCCGATATATATAAAGAAGTATGTGAGCTGGAGAAATCACGCATCGCTCCCATGAAGGCTTCTGTAAAAGAAGCTTATGAAAAATCTCAGTCGGCATTTTCCGATATGTCTGAAGGGGAGGATCAGGATGAACTGAAGCTTTTTGCATTTATATGCAGTCTCAGCTTTGACGTCTACCTTAAAAAAATGATGATCGAAAAGATCATTGATGAGCTTGCCGCAAAAGATAAAGATAAATAAAATATCAGCCGGGAATCCTGCAGCATTGAAAATATCTGTGATACCCGGCTGTTTCTTCTTATCAGTTATTCTTTTTTATTCGGATCAGCCATGTTGATCCGCTCAAACACCATATCATATCCATCGTTGCCATAGTTTAACGAACGATTAACCCTGCTGATCGTAGCCGTCGAGGCTCCGGTCTTTTCAGCAATCTCCAGATATGTATTCTGTTCACGGAGCATCTTTGCGACCTCAAAACGCTGTGACAGCGAGAGAAGCTCATTGATCGTACAGATATCTTCAAAAAATATATAGCATTCTTCTTTATTTTTCAGGCTGAGCACGGCTTCAAAAAGACTGTCAACTGCCTCTGTCCTTATCTTCTTACTCATAAATATGTCTCCTTTATAAGCCCTGCGGCAAAAATCTGACCAGGACGCAGGCATCTGATATGTATGGCATATCCCTGTCCCTCCAAGTCGCTCCTATATTTTAGCACACTAAACTTTTAAAGTCCACCATTTTATTTTTCAGACTTCCCGAACTCCCCGGTCACTGAATATTCAGGAACTTTTTCAACCGGTCCCAATCTGTTGTTATCACCAGCTCCTCCGGGAAATTGCAATACTCTAACACTTCTTTGACATAAGTGAAATTTCCGGCATCCGCATCCACATGGGCATCGCTTCCGGTTGTCACGGGTACCTCATACTGCCTGCACAGATCCAGCATGGTGAGGATGTTTTCTCTTGTTCCTTTCCTGCTGCTCTGAGGACGCATGGAAGAATTATTAATCTCAAGAAGCGTTCCTGTCTCTTTCGCCGTACGCACCAGAGTTTCATAGTCAAAAGGAAATCTTCCGTCATCCGGGTGTCCGATGATATGGATATATGGCTTTTTCATGACCTCCACATATGCCCGGATATTTTCTTCCGGCGTATGATCCAGACCGTAGCAGGGAGGATGGATGCTTGCCACCACAATGTCAAGATCCCGGCAGGTCTTTTCAGGAAGATCGACCGTTCCGTCCGGATCCATGATATTGACTTCAGCTCCCATCAAAAGCCGTACGCCATCTGCTTCCCTGGGGACTACATCCAGGTTTTGAAAGTAAAACAGCCCGCATGTGCCCGGCATTTCCGGAGCGTGCTCTGTAAGCGCAAGCGCCTTGAGTCCACGCAGCTTCGCTGCCGAAGCCATTTCTTTGATAGTACTGTACGCATGTCCGCTTGCCAGGGTATGGGCGTGTGTGTCTGCAATAATCTTCATTCTCATTCTCCTTTTCATTTATTGATTTCGCCGTCAACAGCCGGCATCTGTATGTCACAAACATGTATCATAGGACAGTATATCACATTTCCCCGGGAATACAATTTTCCCGTCCGGAGATACTAGTGAAAAAA
>DWXI01000002.1 GCA_019119265.1 Candidatus Mediterraneibacter intestinigallinarum
TACAATGACATCCGGGAGAAACTTCTGGCAAGGGGAATCCCGCCGGAGGAGATCGCCTTTATCCATGACGCCAATACGGATGTGCGCAAAAAGGAACTGTTTTCCAAAGTCCGGCGGGGCGCTGTCCGTATCCTTATGGGCAGTACTTTTAAGATGGGCGCAGGGACAAATGTGCAGGACCGGATCATTGCCAGTCACGATCTGGACTGCCCCTGGCGTCCCCGTGATCTGGAGCAGAGGGCAGGCAGGACCATCCGGCAGGGGAATCAGAACCCAAAAGTAGAGATTATCCGGTATGTGACAGAGGGAACCTTTGACGCTTATCTCTATCAGACCATTGAGAACAAGCAGAAATATATCAGCCAGATCATGACTTCCAAAAGCCCGGCACGGAGCGTGGAGGATATAGACGAAGTGGCTCTGTCCTATGCGGAGATCAAGGCACTTGCCACCGGAAACCCGCACATCAAGGAAAAGATGGATCTGGATATACAGGTATCCAGGCTACAGCTATTAAAGCAGAGTTTTCTAAATCAGAGATATGAAATGGAAGATAAAGTAGCGAAATATTTCCCGGAGAAGATACGACAGCAGGAACTTCTGATCCGCCAGTATGAAGAAGATATCCAAAAGGTCAAGGCGCATACGCCGACAGACCGGGAGGCATTTCCGGTCATGCAGATCGGAGATCATGTTTATACAGAGAAAAAAGAAGCAGGGCAGGCGATCATAGAAGCCTGTAAAGCTATGAAATCCCCGGAACCTGTGCCTTTGGGAACCTACCGTGGGCTGTCTATGGAATTGTCTTATTCCTCTGTCAGTCAGGAATTTGTCATTGCGTTACATGGGAAAGGCACCTATAAAGTGCCGCTTGGAACGGACATTTATGGAAATATCACAAGGCTTGACAATAAGATGAATGAGCTGCCGGACAATCTTTCCCGTTGCAGGGAACAGCTTGAAACAGCGAAAAGCCAGTTGGAGACAGCGAAAGCGGAGGCGCAGAAAGAATTTCCGCAGGAAAAAGAACTGGCAGAGAAGGTGGCAAGGCTGGGAGAACTGAATGTGCTTCTGGATATGGATAAGAAAGACCGGGTTGTGATGGAGGAAGAACCGGAAACAGAAGAGATCGAGCCGGAACGGGAAAAAGCGGCCTGGGTACGGTAAGAAAAGCGGTATCGGGAGACTGATACCGTGGTACATAGCCTGTCTGATGTGCGAATAGCAGAAACGCACAATCGCCGGGAGAGGCAATCTCTGCTATAGTGGCAGAGGAAAGGAGGGAAAGAAAGGCTATGAAGATAGCAGAGATCGATACGGATGATCTGCCAATCTGGATGTGTGCTGTCGTAGATACCGTCAGTGAGAACTGCAAAAAGCGTCTGAAAACGTCCCCGCAATACAGCCGGATTGTAGAGGAAAGCGACAAACTTCTTTTCCAATATCCGTTTATTTCCACGCTGATCGACCGGGATAAAATCGAAACGCCGATGAATCTGACCCTGGAACAGACAAAAGCACTGTCCAGATTTCTCGCATTGGACGCAGACCGGGAAGATTATGAACGGATACAGCTTTATCTCATGGGATGTCAGCATACCATAGAAGTGCTGCAGCTATTGGAACTTTTGTAGGAAACAGCAGACTGGATTGTAGAAAGATCGAAAACTGGATATAGTAAGAGATGAAAACAGATTAGCAGAACAGAGAGGATGAACAGTTTGGAGAAGACAGATTTTTATGATCTGGTGGAGCGGATCAAAGACAGTTTTATGGAGATTGACAGCGATATCATGGTGGATCTGAAAAAACAAGACGAGGACTATGCTAATATGTGCCAGGAACTTGGAGAGATGGAAAGCAGGTATCCGTTTATTCTGGAAGTGACGGAGGGGAGCGGAGCCATCAGCCTTACAGCCGAGGAACATGAAATTGTGAGACGATATATGAGCAGGATGTTTGAGAAAGAGACGATAGAGCGTTGCCAGATCTATTTCCGGGGACATACGGACGGATATGCGTATCTGAAAAAGATCGGGGCAATCTAAAAAAAGTCTTGTAATTTTTAAATTATCGCATATACTATTATATACACGCAGACACAAGTAGGAGCAGCGAGGGTATCTTGACATCAATATGAAAGCGTGTATAATTATAATTAAAGAAAGGCGATTCCCTGCCTTAGTAATCTTTGAGATTATGAAATGGGAGACGATAACGTGTGGTGATTCTCCACCAAAGGCGTTGAAGTGAGAGACGATAAAGATTTGGTGATTCCCTACCGAAGAATATAATCTTTGAGATTATGAAATGGGAGACGATAAGGCTTATAGGGGAATCCTAAGCTGTCGAGTTGAATTTTGCATAATTGAAAGAGTGGTAGAAATGAAGAATTATACTGTGGTTTCTAAGATTGCATTAGTAATATGCCTTTGCTTCATTTTGCTTGCACTGATAAATGGTTTTACTGGGTTTATAAATTCAAGTATTTCACTTAGCGGAACACTAATCTGCATTATTGGGTTTAGTATAGCAATATTCGCGATTACAATATTAGAGAACGAAAGACAAAAGAAAAAAACTGACAAATCCTAATTTGTTCCCTGAAAAATTTCATACTGTAATATGCAATTACATAGCCGGATGGTTTTCAAGAAAAGAAGATCATCCGGCTATTTTTATGCCCGGATATCAGAAATAACTTATGGAATATCCAATCACGGGCAGGAAAGGAGATGATATTTATGCCTTATGTTGCGCCGGAAGTGGTGCAGAGAGTGAAACAGATCGACCTGCTGACCTATCTGAAAACCTATGAACCTTACGAGCTGGTGCACTTCTCCGGGAACACTTATACCACCAGATCCCATGACAGTTTGAAGATTTCCAATGGGAAATGGATGTGGTGGAGCCGGGGGATCGGCGGCAGGAGCGCACTGGACTATCTGATCAAAGTGAGGGGATATGATTTCATACAGGCGGTACAGACCATAGCGGAACAGGCGGCGATCCAGCCGCCTGTTTCCATACCAGCCGAAAAGAAAACAGAGAAAAAGCTGATCCTGCCAAAGCCTTACCGCTATCAGACGTATGCTGTTTCCTATCTGCAGAACCGTGGGATTGACATGGAACTGATCCAGTATTGTCTGAAAACCGGACAGATTTATGAAAGTGAGAACTACCATAACGTTGTTTTTGTAGGGATGGATCAGAGCGGGATTCCACGTTATGCGGCTCTGCGTGGGATCGGTTCAGACTTTGTTGGGGAGGCGGCCGGGAGCGACAAAAACTATTCTTTCTGTATCCCGGCAGAAGAAAAATGCGGCGAAGTCCATTTATTTGAGTCGGCGATTGACCTGTTATCTTACGCCACGAAGCAAAAACTGGACGGGGGAAATTGGAGAGAAACGCACCTGTTATCCCTTGCGGGCGTGTACCAGCCTGCCAAAGAAATCGAGAAAAGCAAGGTTCCGGCGGCGCTGACACGCTTTCTGAAAGAACATCCGGAGGTGGATCGGGTGGTGTTCCATCTGGACAATGACCGGACAGGAAGGCTTGCGACACGGGCCATCCGAACGGTGCTTCCGAAGAAATACCAGACAAGAGATGAGCCGCCAAAGCAGGGGAATGACTGCAACGACAGCCTTTGTATCCGGCTGGGAATCCGGCAGACAAAGCGGGAAAAAAGACACAGAGGGAGAGACTTTGAACGGTAGAAAGAGAGGATTTTATGAAGACAGTTCAGTATGATCTGAGGATCATTCACAGAAAAAAGGTTGCGATAGGAGCCATTAACCGGAAAGAAATTGACCGGATTCTGCAGGATATGATCACGTCCGGAGAGGCTCTGAACATGGAAGGAGGCGAAGTGGTCGGCATTGTGGTTGAAGAAAAAGGGGAGCGGGATTGTCCTGGAGACTGTGACCATTGTCCCTATTTTTGCCCGGAAAATGAGGACTGCATGATGGACGATCTGGAAGATCGGTGCCGGTCCTGCGAGTATGGTTGTGAGAAATGCGGCCTTTGCAGTCTGATTGACTATGGCGTCTGCGGAGATGAGGAGTGTGAAAATTGTCATTGGCGCTGCCCGGAGTGCGGCGGATGTACCCATCCGGAAGGAGAAAAACAGCCGTGACAGCTTTTCTTGTCGGCAGGTAATGAACCGCCGGAGGCGGGAACGGAGCGCAGGCGGAGTGGGATACACAATACCAGCAAGCAACGCCTTTGGATTGCCAGAGCTTTTCTGGCAACCCTCCGGCAGCTTGTCAGGGAAAAATCCCTGAAACCCTTTTACAAGAAACGGAGGTAAGAATGAAGATGATCCAGTTTATTTGCGGAATGATAGTGGGCGGCATGATCGGTGTGGCTATGATGTGTCTTATGCAGATCAACCGTCTTTACAGACATGACCGGGAGGTGGACGAATGATACACATGGAAATGATCAGAACAGGAAAAGAAGCTGCGGGAAACAGACTGAAAAAATATCAGCAGATGATAAAGGGAAAGGGGGCGATACAGCATGATAGCAGTAAAGAGGTTCGCAGAGGGTGTGACACAGCAGATTAAAGACTATCTGCCGGAAGAATATCGGAACATGCAGTGTGAGATTTCAGAACAGCAGAAGAATAATGGCGTTGTACTGACAGGAATTGTTTTCAGTATGCCAGGACAGCAGATCGCTCCGGTTGTCTATATGGAGCCTTTTTATGACCAGGTCCGAAAGGGAGAGTCGATGGATCGGATCATGAACCGTATCGCTGATGTGTGCAGACAGTCGCTGTCTGTGCGGGATCTGCCGGAAAGT
>DWXI01000164.1 GCA_019119265.1 Candidatus Mediterraneibacter intestinigallinarum
CCGGTGAGATATGTATTTGTACTTTCTGTTGTTGATAAACAATCACATTTAAGATCATTGTTTACCTTGATACAACTTATACGAAGCAGCCGTTTTATTGAACAGCTGAGTAAAGCAAAGAATCCTGATCAGGTACATCGTCTGATATACCATTTTGAAACAGAACTGCCCGACGGCACAGTTTTATCTGATTAATACATTTTTTATTTTTACTTTAGAATTTTCCATCTTCTTTTATGATTCACTCATATTTTTGTCACAATTTCCTTTTATACTATAGTCAGATAGTTGATAAACAACTATCTTTCCCCCCTCATAAAGTTTAGGCGCCGACAGGTGCCGCACTTTACTCTCATTCCTTTAGATAACTAATAAAACAACGAAAGCCCGTCAGCCGAAAGGCTGGCGGGTTTTCGTTGTTTATGAAACTGTTCCGGGCGCCTCATGGATAGTTTAGAAACATTTGAACATCAGATTCTGATAGCAAATATAAACCAATCAAAAAAGTAACCGCCCTCAGCCAAAGGAATACGGTTACTTTTTCGTGACTTTATCAAATTTGGACTAACCAACTATCAGTAGTGCCTTATTTCTATCTATAATATACCATTCATTAAGCACATTGTAAACATCTAGCTTTTTAATTTCCTGTTTAGAGTATTCCCTCTTCCGTTGCATACAGATGTATAAGCCTTCCATCCGCCTCACATCTGTATCGGGTGAGCAGCTCTTTTTGTTCCAGTTTCTTTACATTTTGAGATACGGCCCCTTTTGTCCGGTTCCGCATATACGCTCCTCAAACCACGCAAGCAGATCTGCATACACCTGCTGCCGGTCCGTCTCATTCAGAATCTCATGCCGATCTCCCGTATAAAGTCTCAATGTCACATCCTGTATACCTGCCCGCTTATATTTCTCATAAATCTTACGAACGCCTTTTCCGAAATCCCCTACCGGGTCATCCGCACCAGATACAAACAGAACAGGCAGCCCCTTGGAAATCATGTACACACTTTCTTTCCTCTGCATGCCGATCATGCCTGCAAACACATTATAATACGCATTCACAGTAAACATAAACGAACACATAGGATCCGTCGCATAGGACTCAAGACGCTCATGGTCACTGGTGATCCAGTCCGCCCTTGTATGGGCCGGTTTAAACTTTTTGTTATATCCGCCTATAGCCAGATTATCCACCAGCTTGCTGCGGTAATGCCATCCGCGGATGGCAGCCATCATACGGCAGAGGCGCTTTCCGAACACCAGAGCGGCTTTATTATGATCCGCCACAGTTCCCATCAGCACTACTCCCGCCAGGCCGTTTCCGTACATCTGAATATACTGCCGCAGAAGTGAGGAACCCATGCTGTGCCCCAGCATAAAATAAGGCACATCTGGATATTTCTTCATAGTACGCTGCCGGAGTGTATGGATATCTCCCAGCACACATACATTTCCGTATTTTTCATTGAAAAATCCGTACTCGGACTTTGCCTGTACGGATTTTCCATGCCCGAGATGGTCATTTCCCACGACATAATATCCGTTATCACAGAGGAACTGTGCAAATTCATCATATCTTCCGATGTACTCCACCATTCCATGGCAGATCTGAAGGACAGCCCTGACTTCTTTATCGGGTTTCCATTCAATCGTATGGATTTCTGTGTTGCCATCTTTTGACGGAAAATAAAACTCATCTCTCATGTTACTCACTACCTGTCATCTAAATTTTTGTATTCGCGATACGGGGCGAGCGGCTTATATGCCGGACGTATGATCTTGTCGACATTCTGGAGCTCCTCTAATCTGTGAGCGCTCCATCCGACAATACGCGCTGCTGCGAAGATCGGCGTATACAGTGAGGACGGAAGGTCAAGCATACTGTACACCAGTCCGCTGTAAAAGTCTACATTGGCGTTAACGCCCTTATATATATGGCGTTTTTCACCGATGATCTCCGGCGCCATATGCTCTACTTTCTCATAAAGCGCATATTCCGCATCATGGCCTTTTTCATGCGCCAGCTGTTTTACAAATTTCTTAAAGATATCGGCACGGGGATCAGAGATTGAATACACTGCGTGACCCATACCATATATCAGACCTTTCTTATCAAATGCTTTCTTATCAAGAAGTGCTTCCAGATAAGCTCTTACCTGGCCATCGTCAGTCCAGTCTTCTACGTTTTTCTTCATATCCTCAAACATCTGTGTTACTTTGATATTTGCGCCGCCGTGTTTCGGACCCTTCAGTGAAGCCATCGCTGCAGCGATCGTAGAATATGTATCAGTACCGGAAGATGTAACAACGTGCGTAGTAAATGTAGAGTTGTTACCACCGCCGTGATCCATATGGAGTACCATTGCCATGTCAAGGATCTTTGCCTCAAGCTCCGTATACTGTCTGTCTTCACGGAGCATCATCAGGATATTCTCTGCCATGGAAAGCTCCGGCTTAGGTGCATAAATATACAGATCTTCTCCCCTTTTATAATTATATGCATGGTATCCGTATACCATCAGCATCGGGAACTGGCTGATCAGGTTCAGACACTGACGCAGTACATTCGGGATACTGGTATCGTCCGCTTTATCATCATAGGAATAAAGCTGGAGTATACTTCTCGTGATACTGTTCATCATGTCACGGCTGGGCGCTTTCATAATAACATCACGCACGAAGTTCGGCGGAAGCGTGCGACGCTCCGCAAGCATATCCTGAAAATCTCTCAGCTGTTTCTTTGTCGGCAGCTCGCCGAAAAGAAGCAGGTAAGTTGTTTCTTCAAAACCGGGATGTTTTGCATCGAGAAAACCTTTTACCAGATCTTTTATGTTATAACCACGATAATAAAGATTTCCTTCGCAGGGAACGGATTTACCGTCAACGATCTTTGACGCGCAGACATCAGAAATATTCGTCAGACCGGCAAGAACGCCTTTGCCGTTCAGATCACGAAGCCCTCGTTTCACCTCGTACTTCGTGTACAATTCCTTGTCAATCGCATTGTTAGTTTCACATTTGAGAGCTAATTCTTCAATTTCTGGAGTAATATCGAAAAAAATGCTGTCAATATCTTTTGCCATGTGCGTTCCTCCTTCTCTCTTATTTCACTTTTTACTGTATGACCTATTTATTATACTAAAAAACGAGAATTTATACAATTAACACTCTATTAAAAATTTATGAACTACATGGCTTATTTTATCATTTTATTGTGGGTTTTAGACGGATTTATCTGTCAATTCTTTGTATTGTTTAAAATATTCGATAAATTCGCAAAATCTTCCAACGTCAATGTCTCACCTCTCACGCCTGCACTTTTCCCAATTCGTGTGATCGCTTCCTCGATCTCTTCTTTTGTAAAATCAAGCTCTGCTGAATTCTTTAACCCGTTTGCGAGCGTTTTTCTCCTCTGATTAAAAGAAGCCCTGATGATCCGGAACATCAGTTTTTCGTTCTCTGCTTTTACCGGCGGTTCTTTGTAGCGTTCCAGCCGGATCACGGCAGACCCCACTTTCGGACGGGGCATAAAGCAATTCGGCGGAACATTTGCAACGATATACGGCTTCGCGTAATACTGTACTGCCAGTGAGAGCGCGCCATAATCCTTGGAGCCCGGCCCTGTCTGCATCCGGTCCGCCACTTCTTTCTGGACCATGACTGTGATGCTCTGAAGCGGCACATGATTCTCAAAAAGTCCCATAATGATCGGAGTGGTAATATAATAAGGCAGGTTTGCCACTACTTTCAGAGGCTTCCCGCTGTTCTCCTCCGCCGCCAGCTTTCCGATATCCACTTTCAGCACGTCTTCGTTAATAATCTTTACATTGTCGTAACCGTCCAGCGTATCCTGCAGAATCGGGATCAGCGCCCTGTCGATCTCGACCGCCACAACTTTCCTGGCGGCACAGGCGAGATACTGCGTCATCGTTCCTATCCCCGGTCCTATCTCGAGCACGCAGTCGTCCTTCCCGATCTCTGCCGCGCGGATGATCTTATCAAGCACATGTGTGTCGATCAGAAAATTCTGACCAAATTTTTTCTGAAACACAAAATTATATTTCTGGAGCACCGCAATTGTATTCTGCGGATTACCAAGGGTTGGTTCTTTCATATAGCTCTCCATTCCCGCCGCCTTGCAGTTGACGGCACAAGTTTCCTGTAAAATAAAATAGTTTACAGACGATACAGCTTTCTGCTGTTCTCTTCTGTCTGCCTGATGACCTCTTCCACACTCACGCCTTTGAGCTCCGCGATCTTCTCAGCCACATAGGGCAGATAGAGAGAAGAGTTCCGTTTTCCGCGGTAAGGCTCCGGCGCAAGATACGGACAGTCTGTCTCCAGTGCAATAGAGGTAAGCGGGATTGCCTCTACGACACTTTTCAGTTTCTTTGCATTTTTAAAAGTTACCACTCCGCCTATTCCGATATAATATCCCATCTTTACATATTCTCTTGCCATCTCGACGGAGTATGAATAACAGTGGATGACAGCGCGCATGCCTGCAGCATATTCGCGCATGATATCCATCGTATCCGCGGCAGCTTCCCGGCTGTGGATGATCACAGGCATCTCTTTTTTCCGCGCAATCTCAAGCTGGCGTACAAACCATTTCTTCTGTATGTCGTGGCTCTCGTTATCCCAGTAGTAATCGAGGCCAATCTCGCCCACCGCCACGATCTTCTCAAGATCCAGGAGCCGCTCCATCTCAGACATATGCTCTTCCGTAAGCGTTCCCACTTCATCCGGATGGATACCAATCGCTCCATATATGAAAGGATAGTCTTCTGTCAGTTTCATTATCTTCCCCCATGACTCAAGGGTGGAGCCGGCATTGACGATCAGGCCGATCCCACCGTCATGCATACTGTTTAAAAGTACATCTCTGTCTGTATCAAATTGCTCATCATCATAGTGAGCATGTGTATCGATTATCATTTTCTGCTCCTTCTGTTTCCGACGCTTATTTCCGGTAATCTCTTTGAGTATGCCACCGTCTGATGAAATTATCAAGTGTTTCACTTTAAACTTGGGTGTATTTGCACGTGAGTTTAAAGTGATCGGGTGCAAAATCTAACTGCTTATAACTCATAATGAATACATATAATGAATAAAACACTTGTATTTTTCCGTCTTTTTGTCTACTCTAATATATAGAGTTGCCTTCTTCCGTCACAAGAAGACACTAAATTACAAATAGGCGAGGTAAGCAAAATGAAACCAATCAAAGAAGGAAAAGTACGCGAGATCTACGACAACGGCGACAGCCTGATCCTTGTAGCTACAGACAGGATCAGCTGCTTTGATGTGATCCTTAAAAATACGATCACAAAGAAAGGAACTGTCCTGACACAGATGTCAAAATTCTGGTTTGAGATGACACAGGATATTCTTCCGAACCATATGATCACTACAGATGTAAACGAGATGCCGGAGTTCTTCCGTCAGCCACAGTTCGACGGCAACAGCATGATGTGCAGAAAGCTTCAGATGCTCCCGGTAGAGTGTATCGTCCGCGGCTACATAACAGGAAGCGGCTGGGCAAGCTACCAGAAAGACGGTACTGTATGTGGCATTAAACTGCCGGAAGGTCTGAAAGAATCTGATAAACTGCCGGAACCGATCTATACGCCTTCCACAAAAGCAGAGATCGGCGACCATGACGAAAATATTTCATACGAGCAGAGCATCGAACACCTTGAGAAAGCATTTCCGGGCAAGGGAGAAGAGTACGCTTCCAAGCTGCGTGATTATACGATCGCTCTCTATAAGAAATGCGCAGACTACGCACTGAGCCGCGGCATCATCATTGCAGATACGAAATTCGAATTTGGTCTGGATGAAGAAGGCAACATTGTACTCGGAGATGAGATGCTCACACCTGACAGTTCACGTTTCTGGCCTGCTGACGGTTATGAGCCGGGACACTCCCAGCCATCCTTTGACAAACAGTTTGCACGCGACTGGCTGAAAGCCAACCCGGACAACGACTGGACACTTCCGGAAGACATCGTAGAAAAGACGATCGATAAATATCTTCAGAGCTACGAAATGCTGACAGGAGAAAAATTACAATAAAAGCATACCAGAATAAACGGCTGTACATCATTACATTTCTGAATGGATGTGCAGCCGTTATTTAAGGAGGGGAATATCTTGCCGGACAGTAAAAAAGGAGAGCACGTCCGTTACCGGATTTTCGAGATTCTGGAAGTGCGGACAGGGTCGGACCCTGCTGCACGGGTTTATGACTGCGTGTATCTGTTTACCATAGTCATTAACCTGACTGTAAGCATCATGCACACATACGAGTCTTACCGTTTAAAATACGGAGATTTTCTGCTTCTTATCGAAAATATCACAGTGGCACTATTCTGTATTGATTATGTCCTGAGATTATCTGCAGCTAAATATATGTATCCGGAATCAGGCGGTCCGGGTGCTGTGCGGAAATATGTTTTCTCCTTTACAGGGATCATAGACATGCTCTCGTTTCTCCCCTATTATCTCCCGATCTTTTTTCCATCGGGGGCCGTAGCATTCCGACTGCTGAGAGTCATGCGGATATTCCGGCTGTTCCGCATCAATGCTTATTACAACTCGTTCAAACTCATAACCGAAGTATTGAACAGCAAACGGCAGCAACTCTTTTCTTCCGTATTCACAATCCTCATTCTCATGCTCGCCTCCAGTCTGTGCATGTACAGCCTGGAACACGAGGCTCAGCCGGAAGTATTCACCAATGCGTTCTCCGGAATCTGGTGGGCGGCGTCCACGCTGCTGACAGTGGGATACGGTGATATTTATCCGATCACCACACTGGGAAAATTGTTCGGTATCTTCATTACATTCTTGGGCGTAGGCATGGTCGCAATTCCCACCGGTATCATATCTGCCGGTTTCGTGGACCAGTATTCCCGCATCAAAAGAATGAGTGAATATGGGCAGGAAGCCGACGTACACTTTATCAAGATCCATCTGACAGCCCGGGATCCCTGGGTGAAAAAAAGTATTGCCCAGCTCCATCTGCCCGAACGTGTTATCATTGCAGTCGTGCTGCGCAATCATCGGGCACTCGTACCGAAAGGAAATCTCGTCCTGCGTGTGGATGATATATTGGTGCTGGCTGCAGAGTCCTTCCAGGATAAGGAGCATATCCGTCTCAAAGAGATCATCCTGCAGAAGAATAATCCATGGAACGGGCAACGGATCCGTGATCTGGATATCTCCAGGCACTCTGTTATTGTGCTTGTGAAACGTAAAGAAAGAGTCATGATCCCGAATGGGAACCTGATCCTGAGGGAGGGGGATATGGTGATACTTTATTCAGAAGTGAAGATCGCGAATGTAACGGAGATCGAGATTTAATCATACGAAAACAGAGGACCGTCTAATGAACATGTAATAGGGAAACCCCGCATTTATACGTCAGAAAATTCAGATTTTTCCGCAATGATTGTCCATCTCAGCTTTCATCATTTCATTAATGGTCGCAAGCAGGTCTTTCAGAGCTTCCTGAATATCGTATTCTTTTAGTAACAGATGCATAATGTTGCGTTTCTCCTCTGTCATTTATAACTGATGTACAGGTTTCTTTTGCTTTGCAATAATGAAAGATTCTCCTATGAATTAGTCTTTTTCGTAGGAGAACCTTTCATTTACATATTTACAGAAAAAGGTGCACGCACTCAACGAAACAGCCATTTTCATTTGTCTTAGAGCTCAGAGAGCTTTCCACAGATAAAACGTAGAACCTTTCTCAGGTCCTGGATATCCACTTTGCCGTCGCTCACAACATCAGCGTTTTCCAGCTGCTGGGCGTTCAGCTGGATCTTGCCGCACACATGTCTCAGGATCATCCTCAGATCAGAGATGTTCACGATGCCGTCGCCGTCCGCATCCCCGCGTACAGGCTCCACATCAAAGAAATGGATCGTGTACTCGATGGTCGCGGGATCCGCGGTCGACAGTTCCAGATTGGAAACCGTCACTTTATAGTTCTTACCGCTGTAATCGTCGGCCTCCGGCGGATCAAAGTAGAAGAATTTCCCTTTAAAATATCCGAAATACTGATTCACGCCATAGTACGCGGAAGACCCCAGGGAACTGGTCACATCGGTTACTTCTCCCGTATCCAGATCTGTGATCGTTACCCGCAATGCTTTGTTGGACAGGTCGATCATGTCTTCATTGAGACAGATGCTCCACTGAGCTCTTGTACTGATGTGCTCCGTCGGGAAATACCCTGCTCCCGGCCAGGTGTAGCAGTAGTCGTTGTTGTCCACGCCCTCCACGGTTCCGGTGGCGTTGATCTGGTTGTCATACACTTCTATCCTCTGAGCCAGGTACCGATCCGTAGCGCCGTATGACAGCTGGTAGCCCGCTCGCTGCAGGAACTCGAACCTGTGTCCCAGCGGAAGATTAGACACATTTGCCGTATCATCCAGCCATCCCTCGATATAGCTCATAAAACTCGACGCCCTTCCCTCAGAGACGCCGCCTCCATAAAGATTGCTGTTGGAGCATGCGTTATACGCGGACTCAAAAAACGCGTCGTCCATATCAGAAGGCTGCTCCGGCGAGTGGGACATGTTATTCGTTTTTGTAAGGATCAGAGCGCCCCTGGCCTCCTCGGTCCAGATATCATCGGAAGCGCTCTCGAAAGGCGTCAGCCCTCCCAGCCACCTCATATAGTTGCTGTAGTCCAGGAGCGCATTGCGGATCTCCTCTGTAAGGACAGACTCCTTGTACGGCGACAGGGTATACTGGGATCTGTATATCTTGATATCGTCCGTGATCTTGGCCTTCTCATACTGTTCTTCCACCGCTTCTTTTGTGTGGGTGCTGTAGATGTTCCGTTCGTTCAGATTGATCACCTGCTCCTGTAGCTGACGGAAGTCGTCCTTGCCGATCATCTCGATATAGAAAATATCATTCTCCCGCTCAATGGCAACCAGCCTGTCCCCATAATCCAGAAGACTGAACACGAAATGCTGTGTGCTATATCTTTTCAGCGTCTCGCCTGTGTCCACATCGTAAACGAACATATTCTTCCCGCTGGTATAGGCCGTTACAGTATTGTCCTCCCGGCTATAGACCATGCGTGTTCCGATTGAGCCCAGATCACCATAATCGCTCAGATCTTCGTCATCCTTCCTGCTGATGACCAGCGCGTTGGATATGGACAGATCATTCAGCTTGCTCACATCGAATACATTTCCCATGTGATCCGCCAACAAATCATCGGTCAGCAGAGCCGCATAGTCCTGGTGTTCAGAGAAATACTGCTGCCCGACGTTTTCGATCAATATAAATTGATCGTCTGAAAACGCATTGCCGTTCAGCTCCCCTGCAAAAAGTGCATCCATATCATGCTCGTATCCCCAGTAGATATAGTTATAATAACCTACATAGAAGAACATTCCATCCTGTCGGAATCCAATGAAATCATAAATCCTGTCTTCCTGTTCTTTACTGTCCAGATATGTACCGTCAGCCGCGAAAAGTAGCAGCGAGTATTCCTCATCCTGTTCTCTCCTTCCGTACAGATAGATCCTGCCCTGCTGATCTACGCCGATGCCATATGACGCCCAATATCCCATGCCATCCAAAGGGATGGATTCCAGCGTACACTGTCCGTTCAGATCATATCTTGCGACCGCCCCTTGATCCATCCAGTACAGGATTTCTCCGTCACAGTAAAAATACTGAAGCTGCCAGCCAAAATTGTATACTTTCTTATAACTGCCGCTGGTCAGATCCAGAAAATAT
Source organism: Candidatus Mediterraneibacter intestinigallinarum (assembly GCA_019119265.1). Taxonomy (GTDB): domain Bacteria; phylum Bacillota; class Clostridia; order Lachnospirales; family Lachnospiraceae; genus Mediterraneibacter; species Mediterraneibacter intestinigallinarum. The sequence goes on from DWXI01000164.1 coordinate 9,778, forward strand.
AACTTGTCTGCCTGCAGAAAATACACGCCGTTCCTCTCCGGGCAGGCAAACTGCCTGGTCGGCACGTACTCGCTGTCATAGTTCAGCAGCTCATCCGGCAGCTCATATGCGGTTCCGTCAGCCAGCGCCCCGGAAATAATGCTTCCGGAGGCTGTGTCCGCATAAGTATCAGTTCCGTCTGCGGCATAAGTCCTGGCTTCTTTCTCCCTTAAGTCACCAGATGCCTCGTTTACGATCTCGCTCTCATCCAGCTTGTTGTACTCGCCGCTGATCTCCACAGATGTTATCTCTGATTCATTTCCGGCCTCTACTGATTCCCTGTCTGCTTCGCTCTCCTCCGGCACGCCGGGTACTCCGTTCTCCTTTACCGTATCAGCCGTTTCATTCTCCTCCGCATATGCAGGAACCGCTGCTGCTCCGCTGCCTGCCAGAGTCAGTGCAAGCAGCAGAGCTATTATCCGTTTTCTCATTCCAATGTTCCCTCCTTCCTTCTGTTTTATTCAAAAGAATCGATCTTCCCGCACACATACCGCAGAATCTTCCTCAGATCCTGGATATCCACCTTTCCGTCTTTCATAACATCCGCTGAAAGTTCCTGCATCGCGGTAAGCGTTACCTTCCTGCAAACGGAGCGGAGTACAAGACGCAGATCTGAAATACCCACATCTCCGTCTCCATCTACATCTCCCAGCTCATACGCCGGTTCTTCAGCTACAAATTTAAAGCCGTTTTCCTTTGCGTATGTCTCGGCAACAGTTCCTGCCACTCCGTAAATCGTAAAGCCCGGAACCTTCAGATCATTGCGTGCATCCAGGTATCCCAGAGCATACTGTCCGATCTCACTTACACTCTGAGGTATGTGGATCTCTGTCAGCAGTTCGCTTCCGTAGATTGCGTATTCTCCGATGTTCGTAACTGTGTTCGGGATGGTAATATCCTTCAGGTTATACTGGAAATCGAAAGCATATCCCGCGATGCCCTTTGTTCCGTCTTTTACCTCAACGGTCGTTCCGGCAGGCATCTCTCCTTTATACTTATAAAGTACATTTCCCGCGTACACCACGCCGTCCGGCTGATCATCATACCATGCCGTGCCGCCGTAATTCAGGCTGTCAAACACACTTCCGCCGATGGCTTCCACCGCATCCGGTATCTCGATATCCATCAGGTTTCCGCATGTCCGGAATGCGCCGTACTCGATCTCAGTCACCGTATTGGGCAAATCTACAGACGCCAGGTTCTCATTCGACGAAAACGCATATGCGCCGATCGTTTCTACATTTCCTTCAATGGTAACAGTCTGCAGATCACAGCTGGCAAATGCACCTATAGCGATATAGCTCACTCCACTTCCAATATTCACGGTCTGCAGGGATTTGCAGTTGGCAAACGCGCTGTCGCCCAGACTTGTTACCGTATCCGGGATATCAACCTCAGTCAGTCCTGTTTCGTTGAAAGCACTGACGCCAATATATGTAATATTGACCGGGAATTCAACCGCAGTCAGCTTCTCACAATTGGCGAACGCCATATCCGGTATCCCGCTCAGGCCTGTTCCTATCGTAAGCTTCTGCAGAGAATCAGAACTGCTGAAGCAAGACTGCCCTATCTCTTCTACGCCGTCCGGGATGTTGACTTCTGTAAGTCCACCGAAAGAGAACGCATAATCTCCGATCTCTGTCAGATTGTCGCCAAGGTCAATGTCTGCCAGAGATTCGCACCAATAGAAGCCGTGATCGCCGATAGTCTCTACGCTGCCCGGAAGATTGATATCTGTCAGACTTCCGCAGCTGTTAAACGCATAATCAGCTACAGACTGCAGCTGACTGCCGGACGCAAAGTCGACCTTCTTCAGGCTGCTGCATGAGTCAAACGCTCCGTACTGCAGCGCAGTGACACTTTGCGGTATTGAAACGCTCTCAAGATCACTGTTTCTTCCAAACGCACCGGCTCCAATGCTTTTCACACTCTTGCCGCCGATAGTTTCCGGCACCTGCACAGAAGTGCTGCCCCCTGTATATTTTAGGATCTCTGCTGTTCCGTCTGTAAGCGTCCTGTACCAGTAATCTCCGCTGCTCTGCACAAGAGTAATCTGCCATGTCGCTTTCCCGTCAGCCGGCCGGATGTTAAAATAGTATGTTTTTCCGGACTCCAGGTAAACACTGAGTCCGAATCCGTCTATTTGTCTGTAAGAATATACTTTTCCAGGCGTATACAGTTCTTCCCAGCTGCTGTCGTAAATCTGACAGAAACCAATGTCAGCGGATTCCAGCAGATAGTAGCCGGAAACATCAGGAACAAATGCATACTCCTCTGTCTTTGTATCTTCTGTCGTATAGTCCGTCTCTTTTTTGACCGTAACCAGTCCGGCCTTTGCAATATTCCAGCGGATCTCCGCATCTGAATCATAGTTGGACACGATCTCTACTTGATAAGTCCTGCCTTTTTCCAGATTAATCCAATAATCAAATCCATATCCGCTGTATGATTCTTCGGACGCGATATCAAAAATATCGATATTAGCTTTATTTTCCGACCAGAAACGATACCTGCCGGTCTCAGACGGAGTAAAAGTATACTCTACTGCCTGATTTTCCCCGGTTACATATGACTTGCCTGCCTCAAGGCTAATCTTTTCCACTTCCGGTTCCTGATACTTATTAACCTTGAAATAGAATTTCGATCTGCCGTTAGAGGGCTGCAGATAATAGGTCTGGCCTGCCGTCAGATCATAATCCCAGATCATATTCCAGTCACTGTCATATACATTCAGATAAAGATCTTCAATCTCGTATGCGCCGCTTTCCGGCGGCACAAATTTGAAATATACCGAATCTCCGGCGGCTACACGGTAGATTGTATCCGTTTTGATCGTAGTCTCGACAAGCTTATTGACCGACCAGTCGGTTTCTTCATCCCAATAGGTATCAAAGATGATATAACAGGTCTGGCCTGCTGTCAGATTTTTTGCGCCTTCCTCATAATCCGACCAAAGATCTGTCCAATTTTCATCATAGAACCTGGCGCCTGAATAGGACGCTTCATATCTCCCGGTTCCCGGGGCGGTAAATTTATAGACTGGCGGCATGCCGTCAGCCGAGATGACCGTATGGATCTCCTCTCCCGTGCTGATCTCAGGGATATCAGGTTTCGTCAGTTTCCAGGTCGTAGTACCTGTTGTTCCATAATCAGAATAGCGGATACTGATATAGTTCTCTTGAGAGGGATCTACCTTAAACAGTACGCCAGACGTGCCAGGATAATATATTTCCTCTCCACGCAGGAGTTCAAGGTCAATCTGCGTATCGTCCCATTCCAGATAGTATATTCCATCGTCCTTTGGATTGATCCGGTAGTAAACCTGTGCTCCCTCGGCAAAGATCTCAGTTACATTTTCTCCTTCAGCTGCCTCCGGCGCTTCTCCGATCTCCCATTCTACTGTTTCAGCAGAACTGTCATAATCACGCATAATATAAAGGCAATACTCTTTTCCGCCTTTCAGGTCCATACTATCCTGTATACCTACGTCCCAGGACGAATTTCCACAATACCACTCTTCACCGTTTTCTGTTATCTCAAAAAGATCATAGCGGCCTTCTTCCCTGATATTGAAGTAATATTTTCCCGTTTCCTCTGCCTTGATCAGATACTTGACCGAATCGTTTTCCGGTACTTCTGTCGTCATCTTCACAGGCGCGTTATCTCCGCCCACTGTGATCGTTCCGGCAGTTCCCGCCGCGTCTGCGTATACCTTGCTCTGCTGTTCCTGAACCGTCTGCTCCTTGTCAGTCTGCGCCGCGTCTTTCTCAGCATTCTGCAGTTCATCATCTTCTTTTTCGTCCTGGACCGGAGCCGATGCCGCGTCTTCTTCTGTATCCTTATCCGCAGCCCCATTATCCTCCTGCGCATCCTCATCGTCTTCCAGAGGAATGAACACTCCGTCAGACAGATCGTTGCCTGCCTGTTCCTGAGCCTCCTCCGATTTCCCGGTCTCAGGCTTCTGGCTCAAATCATCTGACACAGTTCCCTGCGCAGTCTCCTGAGACGGATTCTCTGCCTCTGCCGTCGTTCCCGGCTGGAGCTGCTGCCCGCCGGTCAGCCCGGTGCCGTTGTCCTGCTGCCCTGCCGTCTGGACCGTTCCAGCTTCCTCAGCCTGCACGGTCACAGCGGACATGCCTGCCGCCGGCACGCACATCATCGCAGCCATCATGACTGCAATCACACACTTTTCAAATTTTGTTATCATGCCTTTTCCTCCTATCTGCACTCTGTACATACGCCCGGTGTATTATCGCGTGAATAATACCCTGTTCCTATATCCTGGCAGTGACTTCCGCTGATCATCCCGCTTGCCCTGCAGTATGTGACTTCCTCCACACCGGGCGTCTGCGGATATTCCTGATCTTCGAAATGCTCCAGCGCTTCCACCGCGTCGCGGAACACCCGGACGGAACTGTCCGTAGACCCGCCGGCCGTGCCTTCTTCATACCACACTACACAGACATATTCCGGTGTGATTCCGGCAAACCAGTGATCTCCATACTCGCTGGTACCGGTCTTGCCGCAGACATCCACGCCGTCGATCTGAGCTGAAGTGCCGGTTCCCTCCCGGACCACTCTGCTCATCAGACGGTTCATGATATAAGCCGTCTGTGCGCTGATCACCCGTTCTCCGTCTTCCGGTGCTGCGTAGTATACATTATCGCCGTCAAGGATCTCTGTGACCGTATGGGTCTCATAATAGATCCCGCCGTTGGCAAACACCTGATAAGCTCCTGTCATCTGCTCTACTGTTACACCTCCTTCCAGGTATCCAAGTGCAATGTTGCTTAATACCCTGTCTTCTCCTTTTTCTTCTATGGTTTCTATCTCAGAACCCGTCTGGATGCCGAAAGCATCCTCCAGGAAATAACAGGCTCGTTCCACGCCGCTGTCTCTCAGTACCTTTACCGCAACGGCATTGTTGGACTGTGCCACAGCATCTTCCACTGTGATCATCTGATCGGTGTACGGCTCCGTATTCACCGGCCACTCCACCATCTGCCCCTCATCATTTTCCACCAGTGCGTAGGGGCTGTCCCGGTACAGAGATGACCAGGTTATGGTCCTGCTCTCAAGCGCCGGAGCATAGACGCTCAACGGTTTGATAGCCGATCCTGCGTATGCCGGCACCGTCACATAGTTATAACTGTTTCCCTCTGCGGAACTGCTGTAACAGGCTATCAGAAGCCCTCTGGTATCACTGACCGCCGCGGCCGTATTTCCCAGGGCCGCGTCCGGATTATTTTCATACGCGTCACGCAGCCCGTCCACTGCCTTTTCAGACAGACCGGTCCGGATATTATATCCCTTCGATATGATCTGGGCAGCTGCCTCCTCCCTGGTCTTCCCTTCCTGCTCCATGACCACATCCAGTACTTCATTCCGCACCAGATCGATATATGCCTGATATTTTTCTTCACATTGATACTGAAGCTCTCCATCCTCCAGGAAAAGCTCCGCGATCTCATTTCCATCTCCATCATATACGGGAATCATGCCGTTCCCGCCGAGCAAAGTCCCTGACACCGCGATCCCCGCGCATACGCATCCGGTGAGTATAAGTCCGATCATCCTCTGTCTGCTAATCATTCTGCTCACCTGCCATTTCTTCCATTTCCTGGATCAGCTGGAGATTTTCATAGGACAAGGTCACCTGCGGCCTGTCAGCGATCCTCCAGGCAAGAGAACTTGTCTTCTCCCGGAGCTGATCCATCATCTCCGGGATCTCCGCCGCTCTCTCCGCACAGATCCGGGCATCCTCCGTATTTCCATTCTCCAGATACTGCCCTTCACAGTAGGCCAGGATCTCCAGATAGTCTATGTATTCATCATACTGATAGGGAGCCAGCCGAATTGCCTCCAGCTTATCCTCGATAAAGCCTCTTACATCCCCTTCCGAGAACTTTGCCCTCGCTCTTGCGCTGTAAGCCACGGAAATGCAGTCGTTTCCAGCGATCAGCGAGTCCGCTCTTTCTCTCATTTTCTCCGCTGTATCCGCCTCTGTAAGGAGCTGGATCTCCGCCAGCGTGTTCCCGCTGTATATCCTGAGAGCCAGCTCAGGATTGCCCGAGGTATACTGCAGATCCGACACTCCCCCAAGGGCCGCCAGTCCCAGAGAGCCCGCGCCTGCCAGCCCGATCACCGTACCCGTCAGGACCGGTACCTTGTATTCTTTTACATTTCTCATATCCAGGAACAGGATCAGGACAAATCCCATGGCGAGAAACTGAAGATCATAGTCAAACAGACTGTGGAGAAGGATCATGACCAGCACCAGCCTGTTCCTGCCGCCTGTCCGCTTTGTAAACACAGATCTCAGCACCGCGGCGCACATCAGAACCGCCGGGATCACTCCTACATCCAGAAACATCTGAAGCAGCTCATTATGTACATTCACAACCGAGTAGACTCCCGTCTGCACGGACTGCTGGATGAAATAATATCCGTAATATCCCAGTCCGAAGGGATGAGACAGGATCAAAGGGATCGCGTCTTTCGCGTAAAGCAGACGGCCCAGAAATGTGCTGGAGCTCAATGTAATCTGCGTAAAACGCTCCAGTACACCCAGGTTTCCTGTCAGAGCCAGCACTGCCAGAGTGGCTGCCAGGACCGCCAGGACTCCCGCAGCTGTGACAAGAACCGTCCGATACTTCCCGGCTCCGATTTTTTTCGCGTTTCCGGCCGATGCAGTCTCAGATGCCTTCATGTGGAAAGAAGTCTTCCGGCGTCTCAACCGGTCGATCAGAATCCACACCAGCGCTGCCGCCGTCAGCACAAACACAGTACGGCTTCCGCTCATGGCGATGCCGAACACCCCTGCCAGGGCATAGACCACATCCAGCCAGTCCAGACTTTTCCGCTCCATCCGCCATAACACGATGATCAGGCAGACAAGCATAAACAGCGCATATGTATTGGGATACTGGAAGAATCCTGCCAGTCTCCCCGCTACAGACACCCATTCCTCATATACCGGAAACTGCATCATCAGGAAAGAGAAAAGAGTCATCAGCGCTCCCAACATGGGAAGCAGAGAGATCATCTTCTCCCGCTCCTCCGGCTGTCCGGATACCAGTACATAGAACAGGAGCAGCGGCAGAAACTTCACAAATCCCAGCAGCGCCATCCCGGAATCAACCGCCCACAGGGAGATGATCAGATAAGCGAATACCAGTACGGCGATAGCCGCCATATTCAGATCCCACGCCGCTTTTATCTTTTTCTGAAAATACATTCTGTAAAACAGGATCCCGAAAAGAAATATCCCGGTCAGTGCGGAGACGGAAACATAGTATCCTCCGCCCAGCAGTCCTGTAACAGTCACACAGATTAATATCATCCACATTTGAAGTCGTCCTCTCATTCAGTCATTTCTGTTATAGCGACTCTACCTTCCCGCAGACAAATCTCAGGATCAGTCTCAGATCAGCGATATTCACTGCACCGTTCTGCTCCACATCCGCTGCCTGCTTCTGAGCGGAAGTCAGCGTCACCTTTTTGCAGACTGAACGAAGAACAAGACGAAGGTCGTCAATCTTCACTTCGCCGTCGCCGGTCACATCGCCCTTGACAATGTCATCACCTGTGTTGAGGGTGCCCAGCTTCTTCGGGGTTTCGGTGACATCCCAGATACTGCCGTCGATGCGGAGGGCGAACATCTTATCGTTATATACAGATGAAATCTGTTTCACATTGTTCAGAATCTCAGTACCGTTTTTATACAAATGATCATCCGCATCGTTCCCAAATCTCATCAGACTGTACTCACCTTCTTCCACGATTTGGATCGGGTTAGATTCTGTAGGTGTAACAATCTGTTTCCACTTGTAGCAATTCCCTTTCGTATCGCACCAATCCCACTGGTCTTTGGCATTATAAAATCCCCCAAAGTCAGATCCCAGTTTTACGATGCTTTTTACCTCCTCTCCTGAATATACATTTGTATCCGTCGCCCATACATCTCCGTCTTCCGTGACCAGAAGATCATACATGGTATATATTCCATCCACTGTCCTGCTAAAGCTGTACGCAACTTTAACCGCCCTGACGTCTCCCATAAAAGCTTCTAACATTATCTGGTAAAACCCTTCTCCAGTTACGTAATAGCCATCCCTCACCAGATATTCTACATTTTCTCTGATCACTGAGTCCATCTCCCAGCTATATAATTCGCCATTGTTTTTCAGATATGCACGTTCGTCCACAATCTCCTTTACATCAGAAGCTTTCTGTACCAATCTTCCGGCTTCGTCCGCCTCCAAGAGAACTCCATCCCCAGTCAGTATGGCATTGCCTGAAATGTCTTTGACATTTTCCATAAGAACGTTGTCCATATCCAAAATAGAATATACTTTTCCTGCTGTTGTCAAGACATACTCATACGTTACTTTCTTTATATCCCGTCCTATTACTTTCATTTCCGGATCGATCATCCACAGTTCGCCGTTTTCCTTCAGCGCAAGCGTGCCGCTTTCATCTCCAATATCTTGCGTTATAAGCTGCACCTGAACTCCATATTTGGCATCTAGTTCCTGATTCACATCGTTTCCTGTCACGGCAATCGTAATTTCCTTAGCGAACTCTCCCCATGATACGCAGATCTTTGCAGTACCTGGATTAAGTGCACAGAAATACGGATATCCATAATTACTTCCCTGGGCAACTGAAATAACATTGTCTCCCGGATTTTCCAGTATCTCTAATTTTACAGCGGCGTAATCCTCGCCAAACAGTCCTCTAATCTTCGGAACGCTTATTTTATCGCCCTTCTCACATTCCATATCTGCAAAATCGGCGAACGCCCACTTTGCCGCATCAGATACGGCAGTATTATCAAGGCTGATATTTCTCAGCTTGCTCAATCCAGCCAGTACGTCAATATTTTCCAGCGTCTCGTTTCCTGACAGATAGATAGTAGCGGCATCCTCCGCATATTCCATTCCTGACAGATCTGTAATAAACTCTTCTTCATAGTAGGCTCCGCTGTAAGGCGACAGATCAAAATATTCCTGACCTTTCATTTCTTCGACTGAAATATATCCGTCATTGTTCTGATCATATCGTCCGTCTGCAAGCAATCTGCCGTTAAGCGCCGCATCCCCAAACGGAACCGCATCCGACGGCGCTGCCTTGACTTCCACATGATAAATAAATTTTACGGAGTAATCATATTCATCTGTAAATGTGATATCGACAGATCCAGGCTTCTTTCCGATCAGATTAAATCTGCTGTACCCATTTCCAGAATAATCCTGCCGCTCCCTGATATCCGTCACCTCGCAGATCGCTGGATCACTGCTCTCCGCTGTATAGTACCAGGGAACCTCATCACATATCTGTTCCATCCTGACAGGAATCCCCACATAAACAGTCTTCTCAACTTCAACAGACTGTGCGTCTGCAGCGTCTATACTCTCCGCAGCAGGCGTTTTCTCTTCCTCTATTACAATGCTTTTTTCTGCATCTGATTCCTGTGCCGCAGATTTCTCCGTCTGCCGCTCACTTTCTTCAGCCAGCTGTTCACTGTCCTCTGCCAGCTCCTCTTCCTGCTGCTCTGTCTCTTCTGCCTGTGCCTGCTCCTCTGTCTCCTCCGAAACAGTCTCTGCTGTTTCCGCAGGCGTCTGGTCTTCCGATACAGCTTCTTCCGCAAACACCGTCTGCCCAAGGATCATGCATCCGGCCAGAATACCTGCTAAAAATCTTGCACTTTTTTTCATGTCTTACCTCCTGCTGATTTCAGCTTTTTCTGAGGCAGCCCTGAAGCTTGAGGACCGCCTGTTTTAATCTATCAAGAACACTATTTTCATAGTGTCTCAATCTTCCCACATACAAATCTCAGTATCTTCCTCAGATCCGCGATATCCACTTCACCGTTTTCTTCCACATCCGCCGCCAGTTTCTGCTGATCGGTCAGCGTGATCTTCCGGCAGACTGCCCTCAGCACTGTCCGCAGATCGTCGATCTTCACCTCTCCGTCGCCGGTCACATCGCCCGGCGTGTAGTCCGGATTACTGCTTTCTTTAGAAATATCCGCCATCTTTGCCACAAACACCTGTGCATTCTCGTACGTTTCTATTGGCTTGTAAGACATTCTTAGTTCACCATTTTCATCTGCGGCAGCCTGACTGACATAAAGTAGATTTCCGCCAGAAAAAACATTTTCTTCATTAACATTTTTTACTGCATAAAGATTGTAAGTTTCTTCTGCTTCCAATCCTTCAACTACTACTGACACCAGACCTTCGCCTGAAGCTTCTATACTCGTTACCGGTATAGCAGTATCCGGGAGACCTGTCTCATGCTGATTGTCGGCTAAGGCTGCCCTTGCCAAGTTTAAATTTGTTTGTTCAGTCTCAGTAAATAGTCCAGTTATATTAACAGGCTCCTCAATATAAAGACCGCCAAGCCCTGTACCGGTCTGATCGTGACCATTATATCCCCATGTCCAGAGGCTGTTATCACTTTTTATCATAGCTACTGTTCCTGTCATCAACGCTGCCGATCCTGCCATAAAACTTACATCCAGAACATTAGAAGAAGTCAGTTTTTTTATTGTGAGATTTTCTCCGGACTGGCCTCTCTCAGAAAGGTCATCTCCCCACATCCAAAGATTCCCATCTGTTGTAACAGCTGCGCCTGCTCTGCCAGAGATTGTAGCTTTTGAAACTTTATCCATTACTTTTATTGGTGTAGTGACAACATTTGTCTGATAATTATCCTGACTTGCTCCTATCTGTCCGTACGCATTACTTCCCCAGGCCCAAAGGCTGCCGTCCTCTTTTATAACTGAGCTTTCATTCATTCCTAAAGACACTGACTTTACATCATCCATTAACTTAAACGGAGTACTTCTATTTTCATTGGTGCCATCACCTAACTGATAATTATTGTTCCTTCCCCATATCCAGAGGCTTCCATCATTTTTAATAGCAGCCCCATGACAATAAACCATATCAGTCTGTTGCACATCTTCCATGATTTTTACTGGAATAGTAGATGGTGTTATAGAAATTCCATTTCCAAGCTGACCATAGCCATTTACCCCCCATGTCCAGAGACTTCCATCATTTTTTAAAGCCACTGTGGTTCCATATCCAACAGCTACAGAATCTACGTCTTCCATAACTTGAATGGGCACCAAACTGCTCTCTTTTGTTCCATTTCCGAACACTCCATACATATTGTCTCCCCAAACCCATAATGTTCCGTCTGTCTTTACAGCTGCACCATTGTAATAGCCAAGATCCACTGATTCTACATTATCAAGAATTTTTTTAGGAACAGAATGACTCTCTTCAGTTCCATCTCCCAATTGACCATAATTATTTAATCCCCATGTCCATAAGCTCCCATCATCCAAAATCGCCGCTCCATAGTACTGCTCCATGTCTACAGCAACAACCTTAGCCCGAGCATCTACCTCCTCACTGCTGTCTTCTTCTACTTTTTCATCAAACCTGACTGTAACTTCTTTTGCCTTATTTTTAACATATATTTTCTTTTTCTTCTCGAGATCCTGTTTTTGTACCGTCAGCGTATATTCACCTTCTGGAAGATAAAAGCTCACTTTCCCAGCTTCATTTGTTACATACTCATCATTTATCTGAGCTCCACTTACTTCATCTCCTTCGGAATCTTTTACACTAACTGTCACTCGATATAAGATATG
>DWXI01000165.1 GCA_019119265.1 Candidatus Mediterraneibacter intestinigallinarum
ATAATCATCAAATTCAGAAGTATCTGTCGGTTCAAACATTACCCATTTTCCGTCACGATAGGTCTTTGCTTCATCATACCGCCTGCAGACAGCATCAGAAAGAGTATCCCTTATTTCCTCTAATTTTTCTCTTTCATTTTTCCCAAAAATAATCATGAACCCGATGCGATTGTCTTTTGCGTACAGGCTGCAGAGCGTTTTTCCTCCCCTGCGATATTTATACTCATAAATCCAATTCTTTCCGCCAGCATTCCACAATCGTTCCATTTCGTAATTTTCATCAATAACCTCGCACAATTTCTGCCAGACTTCAAACAACGGCTGTCCGAGCAAATCGGTCATAGTTGACTGCGATGGTATCTTTTCACTCATTGCATCTCCTCCTATTTAAAACAGCAACAATTACTATAGAAAAAAGGATCATAGCTGCGTTTGCAACAACTGTTCCCGCCCAGGTCATTGTCGAAGAGCCGACAAGAGAGGATGCCGAGTTGAACATCGTATGGAAAAGTACATATGCAGACACACAGCCTTTTCCTGCTATTTTATAGACCGCTCCTCTGAAAAAACTCAATGACAGACTAAAACAGATGCTGAAAAAAGCCATATTTTTTGTCCAACCGGGGCTGCAACACATACATCCATCCTGCTTCCTCCAGTCCGCCAATGATAAGATTACCCGGTAATGAAAGGAAAAACATATACATAGGAAGTATCATTTCAACACGCCAGATACGCCATAAGCAATGCAAAAAGTCAACGCTACAAACCGCAATGTAACTTTCTCATCTGTTTTTAATCTCGAATACATTTTTAAATCAATCACTCTTCCATTTTCATATAATCCGTCTTTCGTCCATTATACCTTTACCGATTCTTATTGAAAAGCTATTTCACTGACAATATATTTTAAAATCCACAATCGCAAAAAGGGGATCATGACCTCCACAGATCATAATCCCCTTTGTCATCTCTATTTCACAGCTTTCTGTTTCTTTGAGTAATATGTATCCTCCATCGGAAGTTTTGTCCTGAGCACATGATCCATCGCGTAATACGCGCCCTGTGCCGCCGGTGCAGTCGGGATGGTCGCGATTTCTCCGATTCCCTTTGCGCCGTATGCGAACGGCAGGAGTTCTTCTTTCTCCACGTAGATTGCGTGGATATCCGGTATCTGTGTGGAGCGCATCAGTCCCAGTGTGCCATATTTTACCTGCGGCACGCCGTCTTTGATCGGGAAATCTTCAGTCAGCGCATAGCCGAGTCCCATGAGCACGCCGCCCTCGATCTGCCCCTGTATGGAGATTGGATTTACGACTTTGCCGGAGTCGTGAGCTGCATACACTTCTTTTACCCGTCCGTCATCGTCCAGAATAACTACATGAGTGGCGAATCCGTATGCCACATGGCTCTTCGGATTGGGCACGTCGGCTCCTAGCTTGTCCGTCGGATCGAAGAATTCTGCGAAGTATTCTTTTCCTTCCAGTTTTGACAGGTCGCCGCCCGCCTCCTTCAGATCTTCGTTCAGGTCAGCGGAAGCCATGCGGACTGCCTCACCGGTGATGAGCGTCTGTCTGGAACCGGAAGTTGTACCGGAGTCCGGCGCCACCTCAGAGTTGGCTCCTTTATTTATGATCTGCTCTCTGCCAAGTCCTGTCGTCTCGGCCACCATCTGTACAAATACCGTGGCACAGCCCTGTCCGATATCGGATGCCGCGCTGTACAGCTCGACTTTTCCGTCATGAACCACCAGTTTCGCACGGCCCTTGTCCGGCAGGCCGACGCCGACGCCGGCATTTTTCATGGCACAGGCGATGCCCGCTCTGCCCGGGTTGCTCTCATAGGCATCCTTTACTGCAAGAAGCGTCTCTTTCAGTGCTGTGGAGCAGTCTGCGATCTGTCCGTTTGGCAGCACCTTGCCCGGCTCGATAGCGTTGCGGTAGCGGATCTCCCACGGGGAAATTCCGACTTTCTCTGCAAGCAGGTTGATATTGGACTCCAGAGCGAACTCACTCTGGCACACACCGAATCCGCGGAATGCGCCTGCCGGCGGATTGTTCGTATAATATCCGTATCCCCGGATATCCGTATTCTGATAACAGTACGGTCCCACAGAATGGGTGCAGGCCCTTTCAAGGACAGGTCCGCACAGAGATGCATATGCCCCCGTGTCAAAATAAATCTCACAGTCCAGACCGGTAAAGATACCATTCTCATCGCATCCGAGGGTAAATGTTCCCTCCATTGCATGGCGCTTCGGATGGAAATTAATGGACTCCTGCCTGGAAAATGTCACTTTCACCGGACGTTTTACCTTCAATGCCGCAAGCGCCGCGATATGCTGTGTAGACACATCCTCTTTTCCTCCGAAACCGCCGCCGACCAGTTTATTTTCCACGACGACACGCTCCGGATCCCATCCAAGCATGATGGAGATTTCCTTTCTTGTATCGTAAACCCCCTGATCGGATGATAGGACTTTAACGCCGTCTTTATATGGAAATGCGACTGCTGATTCCGGCTCCAGAAAAGCATGCTCTGTAAACGGAGTCCTGTACGTCTGCGTAACAACATATTTTGACTCCGCAAGAGCTTTCTTCGCATCTCCCCTCGTCACATGACGGCTCTGGCAGAGATTTCCTTTTGAATGTACTTTCGGCGCATCTTCTGCCATGGCTTCTGTGATCGAGGTGACAGGTTTCAGCTCTTCATAATCTATCTTCACAAGCTTCTTCGCCTTCTCCAGTATCTCCCTTGTCTCGGCAACCACCAGACAGATAGCGTCGCCCACGCACCTTGTGACGCTTCCTTTTGCGATCATCACATCCCAGTCCTGCTGCAGATGTCCCACCTTATTGTTCGGAACGTCATCCGCTGTCAGGACGGCGAGCACACCGGGCAGGGCTTCTGCCTTCTCCGTATGGATATCAAGGATACGTGCCCGCGGATATTTGGAACGGACTGCCGATGCATAGACCATACCCTCCATCTCCACATCATCCGGATACTCTCCGTATCCAAGCACTTTTTCACGCACGTCGAGGCGGAACGCATGCTGCCCTACGCCGTAGACGTCGCCTTTTTCCAGATTTGTCTCGATCTGTGCATCTCCCCGCAGGATCGCAGCGGTAAGCTGGATGCCCTCGATGATCTTTTTATATCCGGTGCAGCGGCATATATTTCCCTTTAATGCGACTTTGATTTCTTCCTCTGTCGGATCGGGAACTCTGTCGATAAGCGCTTTCCCCGCCATGACCATACCGGGAATGCAGAATCCGCACTGGACTGAGCCTTTCGAGCCGAACGCATAGACAAATGCTTCTTTCTCCTCATCGCTGAGTCCTTCTGTGGTTATAATGTTCTTTCCCACGGCGCGCTTCGTCGTCAGAACGCAGGATTTCACCGCCCTGCCGTCCACAATGATAGTACACGTCCCGCAGGCGCCCTCGCTGCATCCGTCTTTCACCGAATGGAGATGCAGGTCATCCCTCAGATATCTCAGGAGAGGTTTGTCCTGATCTGTGGTTCTCTCAATACCGTTTACTGTAAAAGTGTAAGTCTCTTTCATGATCACACCTTCGCTTCCCGGACCGTAAAGATCCCGTTATAGTCTCTGATCACCCCGCGCGGACATTTCACAGCGCACATGCCGCAGGCGATACATTTTTCCTCATCGATCACAGCATGATTATTCTCAATGCTGATCGCGCCCATCGGGCAGTTCCTGACACAGATCCCGCAGGCGATACACCCGGTATCGCAGTTCTTTCTCGTCTGCGCCCCTGCGTCCTCACTGACACACGCCGGATAAATGTTATATTCTTCTGTGGTGATCCGGATCAGACCGCGGGGACAGGCTTTCGCACATAGTCCGCACCCCACGCATTTCTCCGGATCCACTTCGGCAGCGCCTCTGTCATTGATGTGGATTGCCTCAAGCCGGCATGCTTCCACACAACTGCCGCCGCCTAAACAACCATATTCACAGGACACCGCGTCCGCTTTCGTCTCAAGTATCTGCTGACAGTTGTTCCTTTCCAGTCCACTGTTCTCCGTCTGCCGGCGACATCCTCCCGCACACTGCACGACCGCTACTTTCTTTTTCCGTACCCGCGCCATATCATTCATCTCCTCTCGGTCTTCATTTATTCTGGCTCTCTCAGGTCTTCCCGCCTGTCAATATCTTTCAGCTCCTCGGGATCTACCTGTATAATTCTCACTTTTTCCTTGTGTTTTCTCATGATCTGTCTTCCGCCCTCATCGCCGGTCAGGGCAAGCAGTTCCGGGAAAAATCCCGCATCCCAGCACACCGGATTTCCGGTCCTTCCGCTGTTTCCTGCACATACGATGCTCCCCGGATGCAGAGACGCCGTACAGAAAATCTGCTGCATAGTCGAGGTATCAAGTCCCGGCTGGTCGCAGACAGAGAACATAGCTCCTCTTAAGTCCGATCTGCACTCCAGCGCTTTCTTCAACCCCAGCACAAGAGAAAGGGATATGCCCTTCTCCGGCTCTTTATTCCACACCGGAGTAATGCCTCTCTTTTCTGCTTTCTGTGCGATTTCTTCAGAGCCGGTAACAATAAATGACGGAAATGCCCCGAATGCCTGCACACGGTCCAGAGTGTATTCATAGAGCGGCCTGTTTTTCACAAGCGCATTCAATTTATTGCCGCCGAATCTTGTGCCGGCACCTGCGGCGAGGATAACAACAGCAAATCTGTCTTTCATCCGCTCGAATCCGGTGACCGCTTCCAGTACGCCGCCCCCGATGGCTCTCGCCTTGTCGGAAATCGTATAGCAATGGGAGACTTCCGCCCTTGCATCGATATCTCCGATTTTCAGGTTCTTGCTCACCTGTACACCGTCCTGAAGCATCCCTCTTACGATTCCGGACATCTGAGCATATACCGGAACGCCTCCGGTGACAGCGACGACAGAACCTTTCTCTACATAGTCGCCGATCTGCGCCCTCGACTCCAGTATTCCGTCTGCTCCTGCCCGGATCAGCCGCTCAATCGTATAGCCTGCTACATTTCCCGGAACTCCGGTATTAGGGATCGCGCTTTCCCGCCAGATGATATTTCCCAGCGTATGCCCCCGCTTTGTCTCGACCACACAGTTGCAGTCAACTCCCGCTGTAAATCCCGGACCGACTCCGATGACAAACGGTGCGTCTGTGATCTTTGTTCCGAGATTTCTCTTTGCTAGGATTGCATCCACGATCACATCCGGACGGAACCACGCGCGGCAGGATGCTGTTTCATCCACCATGACTGCGATATCCCCCTCCGCCATAACCTGTTCCGCGCCTGCCTGATCCTTTACGAAAACGCCCAGCATCTCCTCCACCTGTGCGTTTCCCTCATAGACCGCTCTGGACATTGCGACGGTACGCCTCACGGTAAGCGGCACCTCTATCTCGGTCATCAGAATCTGATGTCCCGCTCCGTAAAGTCTGGATGCAATTCCTGTCGCCAGATCTCCAGCGCCTCTGATCAATATTTTCATTCTTGTCTGCCTTCCTTTTGACTCAGGATTTCTGCCTGCCGGTGACGATCACCTGCCGGATTCCCTTTTCTTCCAGCAAACGGCATACAGCAAGCGCTGTCTTCCTGCGTTTCTCATCATCTGCTTTATTCAAAACGACTGTGTACACGGCTGTCTCAGGACATCCTTTTCTTCCCGCAAGATCCGATGCGGCAAGCTGCGCAATATCCTCTTCCGTCACACATTCTGTTCTTTTCTTCTTTAAAAGTATCTCTGCCATCTCCGGGCGGAATACTTTATCTTCGATTTTCTGTCCTACACTGTCCAGCCCGTATACGGACAAGACATGGGTTGTACAGGGCAGGATTACCGGTTCATGCTCTGCAGGCACTTTTACAGGAAGCCGCTTCGCTCCGTCCGCTTCGATAAACACCGGAATATCCCACTTCAGAAGTTTCTCAAGTGCGGAGTCGGAAAGCCTTCCCAGCTTCCCGCCGGGAGCCGGCTCTCCCACCCATACCTGTCCTGTCTTTTGCAGCTGTTCTTTTATCTTCTCTTCCGAAAAACCGGACAGAAACCATTCCCTGTCTTCTTTCATGATGTGCGTCGTAGTCGTCACGAGCACGGGAACACCTACACAGACATACTCATCGGCAAGCCGATGCAGTGTCGTTGTTTTTCCACCTGCACCGACTGTCGATATAACCGGACACCGTTCCCGGAGATTTTCTTTTTCCAGTTTCAGCGCCTGTGTAAGAGAGTCTGCCTCATGCAGCCTTTTTCCACTGTAAATATAAATCATAGCATCGAATCCTGCCAATATTTCTCTGTTTTTAATAGAAGACTGTTTCACTCCACACCGTGACGAACGTACACACCGGTCTTCTCTTCAAGGATTTTCCCGTTTTCCGCCACCAGTCTGCCTCTTAAGTATACCTGTTCTGCCCTGCCGTGGATCTTTGTTCCTTCCATCGGACAGTAGTCGCATGCAGACTGCTGATTCTCTGCTGTCATTGTCCACTCGGTGTCCGGATTCCACACAACAATATCCGCATCACTTCCAGGTATAAGCGCTCCTTTCCACGGATACAATTTATAAAGTTTCGCCGGGTTCTCTGACAGATAAATACACATCTGCTCTGCCGTGATCCGCTCTTCATTTACGCCAAACTGCCAGATCAGAGCCGGACGTTCCTCTGCCCCCGGCATACCGCAGGGCGTCTTAGAGAAGTCCTCTGCTCCAGCCATTTTCTGCTCTTTTGTGAAGCTGCAGTGGTCTGTGGCAATAGTCTGGATGCGGCCTTCTTTAAGTGCCTGCCAGAGAACCTCCTGATTTTTCTTTTTTCTAAGCGGCGGAGCGATCATATAATGTCTTGCCTCCTCTGCCGGAAGTGAATACTTGCTTTCATCCATGAGCAGATACTGGGGGCACGTCTCTACATACACTGTCTGGCCTTCTTCTCGTGCCCTAAGGATTTCCCGATATCCTGCCGCAGTGCTTAAGTGTACCACTACGACCGGAGTGTCCACACATTTCGCAATCTTTAGAAGGCGTGCTACTGCTTCCGCTTCCGCCTCTTTCGGCCGTGTCCACGGATAGTCCGATACATCTGTCCTGCCGCCTTTTGTCTTATTCACTTCTTTAAGTCTTGCCTGAATAATGCCATTGTTCTCACAATGTACGCCGGCAATTCCGCCCAGCTCTTTCAGTCGGGAAAGGATTTCGTACATCGTCTCGTCATCTACCATTGTATCATAGGTCATGTACAGCTTGAACGAGCATGTCTCTTTCTGAACTATTTCTTCCATCTCACGGCTGATCTCCTCATTCCAGTCTGTCAGCGCCAGATGAAATGCATAATCGCAGTAAGACTGCCCGTCAGCCTTTTTATGCCAGTTATTGAGTGCCTCGCGCAGACTCTCTCCTTTATACTGTGTGGCATAGTCCACAATACATGTAGTTCCGCCGGCAAGCTCTGCTTTTGTTCCGGTCTCGAACTTATCCGCCGTAATCGTATTGCTCACTTCCAGGGCCATATGGGTATGCGCATCGATAAACCCCGGGAAGAGGAGTTTTCCTCGTACGTCCACGATCTGGGCATCGCGGAATTCCAGATCCTCACCTGCCGCAAGGATTTTCTCGCCTTTCACCAGTAAATCAAGTTTCTTCATACCATCGCCGCTTACGACTGTTCCGCCTTTAAATAAAAGTTTCATGCCGACTCCCTCTTTCTGTAATAAAATTTTGCTGTTTCATGTCCATCAGCCCGGCAGGAAATACAGCATTCCCACCGGGCTTTTATCATTACTTTAACAGGTATTCATAATCCTTGCAGACTGTCTCCATCAGTCTCTGAATTCCTTCCGGAATCCTGGTCTCTTCTCCCTTTATCCAGACAGATGTCTCGCCAAAGAAACGTACTTTACATTTCACCTGTTCTTTGTCAAGTACGGTAAAGCCCTGATTTTTGCTGTCTTCCATATCCTTCTCATCTGCAAACAATGTGAACTTATCAAGATACGGTGCACTGTCGTACGGACAAAAGCTCCTGCAGTTGCCGCATTCATTGCACATATAATCCACATGGATGATCTGATGTTTCTCCATATCAGGTACTCTGATGGAAATGTTCGCACGATTCGGACATACCTCCACGCAGTTCTCGCAGATTCCGGAGCATCCGAGACATCTTCCGCTCTCCTCCTTATCTTCTTTCATATCGGAGAGGTTTCCTTTTCTTCCGTAAATCGTATCTTCATCTGTCTCCGGCTCGAAATCTCTGACAAGAGTACCGCCGATCACAGCCTGTGCTGCTCTTAAGGCATCCGCAATACCTTCTACAACTGTCGCAGGACCTCCAAGGCCGTCTCCTGCAAGATAGACGCCTGCACGGCTCGTCTCACATGTCTCCTCATTGACGATAGCACGACCTCTCTCATTTACATTGATGCCGCATGACTCATAGAATGCCGTCGGCACTCTCTCGCCTACCGCTGCGATAACTGTATCTGCAGGAATCTCTTTCTCCTCGCCAGTCTCCACCACGCCTCTTCTTCCGGAAGCGTCGTAGTCTCCAAGTTTCATCACTTTACAGAGGAGTCTGCCGTTTTCCAGTTTCACCGGGGAAAGCAGTTCCATGAACTCTACGCCGTCATCCACTGCCATAACAAGTTCTTCCTCGTCTGCAGGCATATAGCGTTTCGTCCTTCTGTATACAAGGTACGCGTGCTCCACGCCTTTCGTGCGCTTCGCAGCTCTCGCCGTATCCATTGCCGTGTTTCCGCCGCCGATGATGACGACATTCTTACCGATATCAAGATTTCCGTCCTTTGCTTTGAAGTCCGCGAGGAACTCAAGAGCATTGACCGGTTCGCCTTTCTCCAGCCTGAGCACACCCGGTTCAGAAGCGCCCACCGCAAGGATAACAGCTGTGTATCCTGCATTTTTCAGCATATCCAGGTCTGAGATCTCACTATTCAGACAGATGTTAACACCTGTCTTTTCAAGAAGCGCCGCGTCTTTGTCAATAGCACTGCCAGAGATACGGAACTCAGGGATCACATGGCGCACCACACCACCAAGAGCATCCGTCTTCTCAAACAATGTAGTCTCCATACCTGAGCGTCTCAGGAAATATGCCGCAGCCATTCCTGCCGGACCGCCGCCAATAACTGCCGCTTTTCCGCTCTTTGTAATCGGCGAAGCAGTAGTCTTGTCCATAAGTGCATCGAAACCGTTCTCTGCGGCGATCAGTTTCATACCGCGTACATAGACGGACTCTTCATAAAAATTACGGGTACATTTATTCATACACGGATGCACACAGATTGTTCCTGTAATAAACGGAAGCGGATTCTTCTCTGTAATAACCTTCATAGCTTCCTCATATTGACCTGCCTTTACAAGCTGAAGATACGCCGGAATATCCTGATGGATCGGGCATCCTTCCTTACACGGAGCCACAAAGCAGTCCAAAAGCGGAACCTGTTTCTTCATCTTTCTGGACGGAAGCGGCTTCACTGCTTTCACATGGTGCGGATTCTTCCTCGACTCTTCCACAAGTCTGTTTACTGCGTCTGCATCAACCCCGGCAAATACTTCTCCCTCTTTCTCAAGAAGCGAGGCCATCTGCGACATTCTGTCATAGCCGCCGGGCTTCAGAAGGGTAGTTGCCACCGTCACCGGCCAGATTCCTGCATCGACGATATCTTTAATATTGTGAAAATCCGCTCCGCCGGAATAGGAGATACGCAATTTCCCGTCAAAGTCTTTCGCCAGCTTCGCTGCCACGGAAATAGACAGCGGATACAGAGATTTTCCTGACATGTACATCTCTTCGCTGGGAAGTTCATTCTGCTTCACATCTACGGGAAACGTATTTGTGATCTTGACACCAAACTCAAGCTTTCTCTCCTCGCATACCTTCATCAGTCTTGCAAGCATGGGAACCGCGTCCTCATACTGCAGATCATCTTTGAAGTGGAAATCTCCGAACGCTACATAGTCGTATCCCATTTCATCCATCATCTTTCTCGCATACTCAAATCCAAGAAGCGTCGGATTACATTTAATAAATGTGTGGAATCCCTTTTCTGTGATCAGATACATGGCAATGCGCTCGATTTCCTGCGGAGGACATCCATGCAGTGTTGAGATCGTAACGGAATTACAGATATCGCCTGAAATGCTCTCGATATCCTCTTTTGTCACGTTCTCGAACAGAGCCGCGTGTGCCAGGAGATATTCTTTACATGATCTGAAAATCTCGGAATCCTGCGCATGCTGCATTGTATTAAGGAAGTTGTCGATCTTCTCTGATTTTATTCCTTCAAGATCGTATCCCACACTGATATTGAATTGGAATCCGTCCATGCTTCCCAGAGAGAATTCCTTTGCGATCACCTTGCACAAAAACCATGCCTTGATGTATTCTTCCATAGCCTGCGGCACATAAAGCTCTGTCGACCACTCGCAGTTATAGCACTCGTCGTCGGCCTTGATACATGGTTTATTCACACAGGCTGAGAGTTCTGCGCCATCCATAACTTGCACGGTCTTCAGTTCAAAGAAACGACTTCCTGTATAATACGCCGCTACAATATTCTGCGCCAACTGCGTATGCGGTCCTGCCGCAGGTCCTACAGGCGTTTCCAGAGTTCTCTCAAAAATTGTTCTGTTATATCTGGAATCAGCATGATAGGGATGATGTTCCCCGAATACGGTTCCTCTCTTTTTATGTTCTGTTAATGTCCAGTTTAAAAGCTGTTCAAAAGACATCGGTCTCATAATATCACTCATAGCTATCCCTCCTGTTATTGCGGTCTGCATGTTTCTTACTGTGCATCCGGCTTGTCTTTTGGCAGAATCAGGTTCAGAATTACTGCAAATATCGTCGCCAGTACAACCGGCGATGATGCAAATGTGTTGTTGATGATAGACTGGAAGCTTTCAAGACTCATGCTCATATTGAGCGCGTCATGGATGCTTGCCGTCATCTGATTTAAACAGCCGTCACTTAAGGATACGCCCATGCCTATCGCAATGGACAGTCCGGCAACTGTTGTGTTTCTGTATGTCAGTTTCTCGGTTACGAGCAGTTTGATACCTGTCATAGCGATAGAAGCAAATACCGATGCGACCGCACCGCCGAGTACACACTGCGGAATCGTCCGGAGCAGTGCGGAGAATTTCGGGATCAGTCCGGCGATGAGCAGAATGACCGCTGATGCCGTGAACACCTTTCTCGCAACAACCCGCGTGGAACCTACGATACCTACGTTCTGGCTGTATGTTGCTGTGGGAGGGCATCCAAACAGCGCGCCCACGATGTTGCTTACGCCGTATCCGATGATACCTCCGTTTAACTCATCGTCTGTCGGCAGCCTGTCCATACCGCCTGTCGTTGTCGCTGAGAAATCCCCCATCGCCTGTATCGAGTTGACGAGGAACAGTATCGCCAGCGGTAGAATCGCAGATATATCAAACTCAATGCCGAATGCAAGAGGCATCGGAACCTGGAACCATCCTGCCGTGGAAAGCGCGGAAAAATCTACCATACCGAAGCAAAGAGCCACTATATACCCGCAGACAAGTCCGATCAGGATAGAAGCCAGTTTAAACAGGCCTTTTCCGTAATGGTTCAGGAGTACTACGATCGCCAGTGTGATAAATGCCACCAGCCAGTTCTGCCATGAGCCAAATACAAGTGCCTCCGTCTTACCCTGCTGCTCCACGATCACTTCATATGTATTAGAAGAATTTCCCGCCATATAGTTGACCGCCGTACTGTATAGCGACAGACCGATCGCAAGGATAACCGTGCCGATCACAAGCGGCGGGAACACCTTCCTGATCTGACGGATAAAGAGTCCTACGAGGATTGCTACCACACCACCGATGATCATAGCGCCAAAAATGGTATTGACATCTTTTGCCTGTGCGGCAATGGCTGTCATTGTAGGAACATATGCAAAACTTACGCCGATAATGACCGGCAGTCCGCTCCCCAGCTTAATCTTCTGCGCATATAACTGTAACAATGTAGACAGTGCAGCGAACACAAGGGATACCTGGATCAAAAGCCCCATGTCTACATTCCCGCCCGCATTATTTGCGGCGTTTGCTACAAGGATGGCCGGCGTCACGCATCCGACTACAGCCGCAAGCACGTGCTGTGCCGCCAGGGGGAGCACCTGCCCGAACGACGGATTGCCATCCCATTTAAATAATTCTGAGTTGTCCTTTTTCTGCTTTGTATCATTCATTTTTATTCACCCTATATTGCCCCCGGCAGATACATTGCCGGGCCCTTCCTTTTAAATCTGTCATGCCTTATGAAGTTGTCATATTCTAGCTGTTGATCCTGTCAGCCAGCTCTTTTGCCGCCTGTCTGCAGTCAGCCATAACTTTAGCCACATCGATCTTCGTCAGTCTCCGGTCTTTCATCAGGACTTCTCCGTTCGCTACCGTGGTCACAACATCGTGTCCAGTCACGCCGAACAGAAGATGGCTGTTGATATTGTCCGCAGTAAGCGGTGTGAGCGGATCGTATGCAACAATGATCACATCGCCCGCAGCGCCTTCTTTGAGGACGCCGAGTTCCGGAGCAAAATACCTGCCTGCGATCTTCGCATTATTCTCGAAAAGCATCTGCGGTACTTCTCCCCATGCTGCATTCGGATCACACAGATGATGCTTGTGAAGAATATTCGCCACTTTCCATGACTCTGTCATATCATGCGTATATCCGTCTGTACCAAGTCCGGTAAGTATCCCACGGTGCACAAGTTCCATAGTTGGCGGACATCCGCACGCATTGCCCATATTGGATTCCGGATTATGAACGACCATCGTATCCGTTTCTTTGATGAGATCCATCTCATGTGAATTAATGTAAATACAGTGACCAAGGAGTGTCTTCTCACCCAGGATACCATGATCCATCAGACGGTCAACAATCCGTTTCCCGTAATGCTTCAGGCAGTGATGCAGGTCTTCGATCCCCTCTGCCACATGAATGTGATACCCCACTTCATCCGGCTTATTGGCAGCCGCCAATTCCATCGTTTCGTCAGAAATTGTAAACTGTGCGTGCATACCCATCATTCCCGCGATCATTCCGGAATCATCCCGAAGCGCGTAACGGA
Source organism: Candidatus Mediterraneibacter intestinigallinarum (assembly GCA_019119265.1). Classification (GTDB taxonomy): domain Bacteria; phylum Bacillota; class Clostridia; order Lachnospirales; family Lachnospiraceae; genus Mediterraneibacter; species Mediterraneibacter intestinigallinarum. Next base: position 13,137 of record DWXI01000165.1, read on the forward strand.
TGAACTCAGCATTTTCCATAACTGACTCTCTTGCCTTGTCCATACCATCTCTGTCTGAGATCTCATAGCAGAGACAGGAACGTACTCCGGTCTCTTTGGCAGCTTTCTCAATCTCAAAAAGAGAGCCCCTGATCGAGCCGAAACTTGCATGGTGGTCGAAAATTGTCGTCACACCGTTCCTGATGCAATCAATATAAGTAGCCATGGCACTTAAATATGTATCATGCAGTGTAAGATTACGGTCAATCGTCCACCATTGTCCGTCAAGGATGTCAAGAAATCCTTTCGGGTCGTAGCCCTTTATGGAAAGCCCTCTTGCAAACGCACTGTAGATATGCTCATGTACATTGATAAAGCCCGGCATGATCAGACCGCCTTTGGCATCGATGTACTCTGCTTCAGGATATGCGTTTCTTACCTCCTCTGCAGACCCTACTTTGCAAATCGCAGTACCGTCAATCGCGACTGCACCGTTCTCGATCAGCGGACATGCAGCATCTCTTGTGATAACTTTTCCATTACCTAAAACCAGCATGTTAATTTCTCCTTTTTATTTATTTTTCACATACTTTTCTCAATGTGCTCTTGCAAATTGCTGTGCAAATCGCACATTAACACCTGCCGCTGACTATAGAATACCATTAATATTGTATAAATGCAACATGAATTCTAAATAATTTTTAGAATACCTAAAAAATTTTTAGAAAAAGTATTGACTCTATATTTTTTTATGCTATGATGAGTTTAGAGACACACGGAAAACACACTTTTTTCTCCGCGACAGGAGTTTCAAAAAGGGCAGGTGAAACAATGGATCAGAAACTAGATTTTCTAAAACAGCTCGCACACGGACTTGCAGTCCAGTTCGGGAATTCCTGCGAAGTCGTCATTCACGATCTGACAAAAAAGGACTTGGACAAATCCATCGTCTACATTGAGAACGGACATATCTCCAACCGCCATACCGGTGATGGTCCTTCAGGCATCGTATTGGAAACGCTGCGATCTGATCCCGAAAAACTCAAAGACAAACTTGCATATCTGACAAGGACAGGCGATGGCAGGATCCTGAAATCAAGTACACTTTATATCCGTAACGAAAAGGGAAAGATCATATATATATTCTCTATGAATTATGACATTACCACCCTGCTTGCGGCGGAAAACTCAATCCGCGATCTGGTTCAGACCGAGCCTGAGAGCAATCACGGAGAAGACAAATCCGGTTCACCACAGAAGATAACCCATAACGTGAACGAACTGCTTGATCTTCTCATCGAACAGGCCATTGACAAAGTAGGAAAGCCTGTCGCTATGATGAACAAGGACGATAAAATCGCCGTGGTGCAGTATCTAAATAATGCCGGAGCATTCCTCATCACAAAATCCGGCGACAAAGTCTCTTCCCTCCTCGGGATATCAAAATTTACGCTGTATAGCTACATGGACAAAGGATGAACATGCGCCGTAGTCGGCAGATTCGAGCTGGACATGTTCAATATTGTAAGCAACAACATTTCACATATTTAAGGAGGTTCCACAATGGACACAATCAAATGGGCAGTGAACAAGATGCCGAAAACGGAAGATTCCAATCTGAAAGTAATGGGATTGGACGAAATCAAAAAGGCGCGTGCTTTCCATGAGAGTTTTCCTCAGTACAGTGTCACGCCGCTGGCAAAACTGGATCACATGGCAAAACGTCTCGGACTCGGTGAAGTATATGTAAAAGATGAGTCCTACCGCTTCGGACTCAACGCTTTTAAAGTGCTCGGCGGTTCATTCGCTATGGCGCGCTACATAGCAAAGCAGACCGGAAAAGACGTATCCGAGCTGCCGTACAATGTCCTCACGTCCGAGAAACTTAAGGAAGAGTTCGGGCAGGCCACATTCTTCACCGCCACAGACGGCAATCACGGCCGCGGTGTTGCATGGGCCGCAAACAAATTAGGGCAGAAGGCAGTCGTCCTCATGCCGAAAGGAAGCACACAGACGAGACTGAACAACATTCTTGCCGAAGGCGCTGAGGCGACGATCGAAGAATACAACTATGACGAATGTGTCCGCATGGCAAACGCCATGGCCGAGAAGACAGAAAACGGCGTCATGGTACAGGATACCGCATGGGATGGATACGAGGAAATTCCGTCATGGATCATGCAGGGATACGGAACAATGGCTATGGAAGCGGACGAGCAGCTCCATGACTATGACTGCGAACGCCCGACACATGTCTTCATTCAGGCAGGTGTAGGATCCCTCGCCGGAGCAGTTCAGGGATACTTCGCAAACCGCTATCCTGAGAATCCGCCGAAAGTAGTCGTTGTGGAAGCCGAAGCTGCCGCATGTCTGTACAAAGGTGCATGTGCTGGAGACGGTGACATCCGCATCGTGGACGGTGACATGGTCACAATCATGGCAGGACTTGCCTGCGGAGAACCGAATACGATCTCCTGGGATATCCTGAAAAACCATGTGGATACATTTATCGCATCACCCGACTGGGTAGCTGCAAGAGGCATGCGCATGCTCGCTGCTCCCATCAAGGGCGATCAGCCGGTAACGTCCGGCGAATCCGGCGCCGCACCATTCGGAACTCTTGCGTGCATCATGACAATGGATGAGTACAAGCCTCTCAGAGAGCATCTCGGACTGGATGAGAACTCTAAAGTTCTCCTCTTCTCCACCGAGGGAGACACTGATCCTGAGAGATACGAATCTATCGTCTGGGGCGGGAACGACAGATAAACCGTCTGTTCCATATAAATAAGGAAACTATTCAACTCTGTCTGTTCAGGCGGTCCGGATCTGCACCCTCCGCAGTCCGGCGCCTGATGAAACACGTTTTATAATTCAGAGTCACACCTCAAAGGGTGTGCCGCTATGCCGTACAAAGCACGGCACGAATAAGGAAAGGAGAATGAAAACTATGGACTTCAACAAAATCAAGGAAGCTGCACAGGGTTATCAGAAAGACATGACCGCATTTCTTCGCGCTATCGTGAAGAATCCGGGGGAAAGCTGCGACGAAAAGGCTCACATCGACACTATCGCCGCTGAGATGAAGAAACTGGACTTCGATGAGGTCGTTATCGATCCTCAGGGAAATGTCATCGGCTACATGGGAACAGGCGATAAGATCATCGCTTACGATGCACATATCGACACAGTAGGTATTGGAAATATCGACAACTGGAACTTCGATCCGTACGAAGGATATGAGAATGACACAGAGATCGGCGGACGCGGTGTATCCGACCAGTGCGGCGGGCTTGTATCCGCAGTTTACGGTGCAAGGATCATGAAAGACATGGACCTGATCCCGGAAGGATGCAAGATCATGGTTGTCGGCACAGTTCAGGAAGAAGACTGCGACGGACTGTGCTGGCAGTACATCATCAACGAGGACAAGATCCGTCCTGAGTTCGTTGTATCCACAGAGCCGACAGACGGCGGTATCTACCGCGGACAGCGCGGACGTATGGAGATCCGCATCGATGTCAAAGGTGTTTCCTGCCACGGTTCCGCTCCGGAGCGCGGTGATAATGCAATCTACAAGATGGCTGATATCCTTCAGGATGTACGTGCCCTCAACGAAAATGACGACGCAGACGAGACAGAGATCAAAGGTCTTGTAAAAATGCTGAATCCGAAATACAACCCTGACTGGGAAGAGGCACGTTTCCTCGGACGTGGTACTGTAACTGTATCACAGATCTTCTATACATCACCGAGCCGCTGTGCGGTAGCTGACTCCTGCGCAGTATCACTTGACCGCCGCATGACATTCGGAGAGACATGGGAGAGCTGCCTGGACGAGATCCGCGCACTTCCGAGTGTACAGAAATACGGTGACGATGTAGTCGTATCCATGTACAACTATGACCGTCCTTCCTACACAGGATGCGTATACGAGATCGAGTGCTACTTCCCGACATGGGCGATCCCGAAAGACCACAAAGTGACAAAAGCGCTCGAGAAAGCGTACACATCACTCTACGGCGACAAGAGAATCGGCGCTGAGGAGACTCTGGAAATGCGTCAGAGCCGCCCGCTCACAGACAAGTGGACATTCTCAACAAACGGCGTGTCCATCATGGGAAGAAACGGAATTCCGTGCATCGGATTCGGACCGGGAGCTGAAGCTCAGGCACACGCACCGAACGAGAAAACATGGAAACAGGACCTTGTGACATGTGCCGCTGTATACGCTGCACTGCCAAACTGCTACTGCGAGTAACACGAGCTGAACTGTTATAATTTTCAGGAAGTATTTTAATTTTATTTATATCAAGGAGGATAAAGAACAATGAAAACATTACAGGACTATATCGATAAGCTGAACGCCCTGAACTTTAAAGATATGTACAACGGAGACTTTTTCCTGACATGGGAGAAGACAGACGAAGAATTGGAAGCCGTATTCACCGTAGCTGACGCTCTCCGCTTTATGAGAGAGAACAACATTTCCACAAAGGTATTCGAGAGCGGTCTCGGAATCTCACTCTTCCGCGACAACTCCACACGTACCCGTTTCTCCTTTGCATCTGCATGTAACCTGTTAGGTCTTGAGGTTCAGGATCTGGACGAGGGTAAATCTCAGGTTGCACACGGCGAGACAGTACGCGAGACAGCAAACATGATCTCCTTCATGGCAGACGTGATCGGTATCCGCGACGATATGTACATCGGCAAAGGAAATGCTTACATGCATGAAGTTGTTGACGCTGTAACACAGGGAAACAAAGACGGCATCCTCGAGCAGAAACCGACGCTCGTAAACCTTCAGTGTGACATCGACCACCCGACACAGGCTATGGCTGATATGCTCCACATCATCCACGAGTTCGGCGGTGTCGAGAACCTGAAAGGCAAAAAGATCGCTATGTCATGGGCTTATTCTCCGTCCTACGGCAAACCGCTTTCCGTTCCGCAGGGAATCATCGGCCTGATGACACGTTTCGGAATGGACGTTGTGCTTGCTCATCCGGAAGGATACGAGGTATTCCCGGAAGTTGAGGCTGTTGCTGCAGAGAACGCAAAGAAATCCGGCGGTACATTTACAAAGACAAATAATATGGCCGAGGCGTTCAAAGATGCCGATATCGTATATCCGAAGAGCTGGGCTCCGTTCGCTGCTATGGAGAAACGTACAGAGCTGTACGGAAACGGCGACTTCGAGGGAATCAAAGAACTGGAGAAAGAACTCCTCGCTCAGAACGCACAGCACAAAGACTGGGCCTGCACAGAGGAACTGATGAAGACAACAAAAGACGGGAAAGCGCTCTATATGCACTGTCTGCCGGCCGACATCACAGGCGTAAGCTGTGAGGAAGGCGAGGTTGACGCAAGCGTATTCGACCGCTACAGAGATCCGCTCTACAAAGAGGCAAGCTACAAACCGTACATCATCGCGGCTATGATCTTCCTCGCAAAATTCGCAGATCCGGCTGACATTCTCAAGAAACTTGAAGAAAAAGGCACACCGAGGGTGTTTAAATAATAGTTCAGCCATCTGGCGTCAGTCAACAGATTTATGCTCGCATAGGAATCTGTTGACTGGCAGACAGATGTGTTGAGCGCCTGTATATGAGCAAAGCAGCGACAACGTCGCAGTAAGCACGTAAGTGCGGCTTTGCGAATGGCGCGGGCTGAACGGACTGAACAGTTACTAACCTAAAAAAGAATCATCAGGAGGTATTTACATCATGTTAAAATATGTTGACACAAAAAACGCACCGGCAGCTATCGGACCGTATTCACAGGGAATCATCCTGAACGGGATCGCATTTTTCTCAGGTCAGATCCCGCTCTCACCGGAGACAGGTGAGGTCGTAGGTTCCGACATCACAGAGCAGGCTGAGCAGGTTATGAAAAATGTAGGCGCTCTTCTGGAGAGCCAGGGGGCATCTTTCACAGATGTAGTTAAAACAACCTGCTTCCTCACAGACATGGCTGACTTCGCTGCGTTCAACGAAGTATACGCTAAGTACTTCACAGGCAATCCGGCGCGCTCCTGCGTTGCTGTAAAGGCTCTTCCGAAGGGAGTCCTCTGTGAAGTAGAGACGATCGCCGCTGTAAAAGAAGGCTGATTCCGGGAGGCAGCTTATGGAAAAGAAAAAACGTATCGTCATTGCCCTGGGCGGAAACGCCCTCGGCAATACTCTGCCGGAGCAGATGAAAGCCGTTAAGATCACTTCACGCGCTATCGTGGATCTCATCCAGGAAGGCTGCGAAGTCGTCGTTGCACACGGCAACGGTCCCCAGGTGGGCATGGTAAATAACGCCATGATCGCACTTACCCACGAAGACCCGCAGCAGCCGAACACACCGCTGTCTGTCTGCGTTGCCATGAGTCAGGCATATATCGGGTACGATCTTCAGAACGCGCTCCGCGAAGAGCTCTTAAACAGAGGGATCACGGATATTCCGGTAGCGACTATGATCACGCAGGTACGCGTGGATCCCAATGATCCGGCATTTGAGCATCCGTCCAAACCGATCGGCCGTTTCATGACAAAAGAACAGGCTGATATAATGGCAGAGAAATATGATTATATCATGAAGGAAGATGCAGGACGCGGTTACCGCCGTGTGGTCGCATCCCCGAAACCGCAGGAGATCATCGAGATCGGAACGATCCGCAACATGGTGGACTCTGGCGACGTTGTCATTGCCTGCGGAGGCGGCGGTATCCCTGTCACACGTCAGGGAAACCACTTAAAAGGCGCCAGTGCAGTCATCGACAAAGACTTTGCAAGCTGCCTGATGGCAAAAGAACTGGATGCTGATTTTCTCATCATCCTGACTGCTGTCGAAAAAGCAGCTATCAATTACGGGAAACCGGACGAGAAATGGCTCGGCGACATTACCGTGGCCGAGGCAAAACAGTACATAGATGAGGGCCATTTTGCACCGGGCTCTATGCTTCCGAAAGTACAGGCGGCTGTTGAATTCGCAGAATCAAAGCCGGGCAGACAGGCTCTCATCACACTGCTTGAAAAAGCGAAAGACGGAATTCTCGGTAAGACCGGTACAAGAATACATCTTTAAAATAGATAGCCAGAGCTGGCAATCTCCTAAAAAGTCAAATGCCCCGATGCAAGCATCGGGGCATTTGACCCTCGCGGCAGTCGCCAAATGGACATGCGAGCATGTCCGCTTGGCTCGTTGCTTCGCGGGAATAAAACGAGGACACCCAACAGTTATGCCATGTACTGAACGGATGTCCTCATTTATTTGTGTTCTTTTTCCTGTCGAATCTTTCCCGGGAGTCTGTTCCCTGAGATTATCTCTCCCAGATAAGCTCCACTTTCGGTCCGTCGAGCACAGATGCATAGTCGTACCCCGCAGAAAGCGGATCAGCGCTGTCAAACTCTCCGTAATAGATTCTGTCTATCTCATCCTTCTGCCCCACATATATGATCCTCTCCTCAGTTTTCTCCGTCTCGTCGTCAAAAATCGACTCAATATACTGGGACCAGAGAGTTGTATAGCAATAGAACATAAATACATTCTGCTCTGTTCCGTTAACCGTCACTTCTGTCGGGTCAAAGCCGACCGTTCCTTCAAGATCATCTCCCCGATAAACTATATGCAACGATCCGTTTTCCTCTTCTACCCGCACCTTTCCGCTGTCATAAGGCACACATGTCTTAGTCAGCGCCATGTAGAAATAAACACCTGACAGTATGACGATCGTCAGAATAACTGATATTGCAGATACCAAGAACTTCTTCCTGAAAAGTTTCCTTTTCAATCCTTTCACCACTTCTGTCTCAGCCAGCCGGACACTCTTGCTGGCAGGCAGGACTACATCCTGCTTTAGCTTCATCGCCTCATTTCTGCACTGATCGCACTCTTTCAGATGCTCTTCTACGATCTTCTTCGTATCATCGCTCACTACTCCATCCAAGTAAAGCGGCAGTATATCCTTTATTATATTACAGCTTATCTTCTTCATGCTCTGTCACCTCCATATACTCAATGATCCGCTTCTTGGCGCGGTAGAACGTTACTCTTGCCCACCCGGAGCTCTTTCCGAATATGGCGCCGATCTTCTCGAAAGGCAGTTCTCCGAACACTCTCAGGCTGAAAACCTCTTTATAGGGCTCGTCCATACCGTGCAGGAACCGGTGGATCTGAAAGGCGCTCTCTTCGTCCGCAAACCGCTCGGTAAAATCCGGCTGTATATCCGGCTCATTTTCAGACAGCTCCTCATCTGCATACCGCGACTGCCGCCTGCAGTGTGTGTAATATGTATTTCTGGCGATCGTAAACAGCCATGCCCTGATATCCTTTGAGCCGTCAAAACAGTCGATCGAACGGAGTGCTTTTACAAATGTTTCCTGCGTGATCTCGATCTCTTCCGCCGTATCCGCACTGGCTGACAGTGCCCGGAGATACAGGAACACATCTTTGAAATAGAGCCGGTATGTGCGTTCAAAGTCCATACCTCTCATCCCCCTTTCACTTTATTAACTCGCGAGATACGGAAGTGTTACAGAAATCTATAACATAAATTTCCCCTGCCTTTCATCGATACATATAGTACGATTATAGCAGGGGATTTTTTTGAATTGATATAGAATAAAATGTCTGTTTGCTTGAAAAATGTGCTCAGTCCGTTACAGTTTCCCAAGCCGCTTCTTCATCGTCTTCTCCACGGCATTCAGGATATTTTCGTAACCTGTACATCTGCACAGATGGCCCGAGAGCAGCTTTCTCAGCTCATCTCTTGAGTATTCTTTCCCGCTCTCAAGAATCTCCACGGCACTCATGATCACGCCCGGCGTACAGAAACCACACTGCACTGCTGCCTCGTCGATAAATGCCTGCTGGATGTCTGATAGCTCGCCGTCCGGCCCCATCAGCCCCTCAAGGGTACGGATTTCTTTACCGTCTGCCCATACCGCCAGATAGATACAGGAATTATAGCACTCCCCGTCGATCATCACGTTGCAGACACCGCACTCTCCGACCTCGCAGCCTTTCTTGACGCTGGTCAGGGAATAATCGTTTCGCAGCATATCGGTGAGGGAAGCCCTCACATCCACCATCGTCTCACGCTCCACACCGTTGATGCGGCAGCGGACGAGTTTATACTGCTTTTCGCTCTCGGAATCCGTCATGATCGTATGGCGGGATACTCCTGAGGCCTCTTGGGATTGTAATACCGAAGTCCTCTCTTCTTTCTTCCCCGCTGTTCCGGTGTCCCCATTATCCAAAGCTTTCGGAGCCATACCCGACGGGCCTGCTTCCGAAATCATGCCTCCAGCCCTTCTGATTGCTTCTCTCAGTGCTCTCTTGCACAGGAGTTTTGAAATATGCTCCCGGAACGCCTTGCTTGCTCTCCAGCTGTCACGGGGCGTTACATCCTCAAGCACTGTATCTCCGATCTTCTCGATATTCTCCTCTGTTACTTCAAGCCCTCTGCCTGCCGCTTCCGCATGGACGGCTCGCATAGGAACAGGCCCGGCTACACCATAGGCAACGCGGACATCTGTAAATGTTTTCTTGTCATCAGAAAGTTTTACATTTACAGAGCACCCCAAAGTAGCAATATCCATAGCATTTCTCATTGCATATTTAATATAATAACCTTCATAGCCCTCATAAGCTTTTCTTGGAATCAGGATACCCGTCTGTATCTCGCCGGGTCTTAGGTCTACTTTCCCTGCCTTTATATAGAATTCCTTGATTGGAACCCGCCTGATTCCTTCCGGTCCTGTCAGTTCGATCACAGCATCCCACGCAAACAGGGTAGAGGCCGAGTCTGCCGATGTCACACCGTTACAGGTGTTCCCGCCGATGGTTCCGATATTTCGTATCTGAGGTCCTCCTACCATATCCACAGCTTCTCCGAGAACACTGAGATATTTCTGAATGATCGGATCTTTTGTAATGTGTGAGAAACTGGTCAAAGATCCGATCCGTATGGTTCCGTCCTCTTCCATAGTCACACCGCGCAGTTCATCCAGCCCGTATATACTCACCAGCTCTGCACCTGCACGCTTTCCTTCTCTCATCTGGACGAGCACATCGCTTCCGCCTGCAATGATCTGTGCCTGCGGATACTCCTGAAGCAGACGGACCGCATCCGCCACGCTTTTTGCCTCATGCAGCGCTTTCATATCATACATAGTCTTCCACCTCTTTTCTATATCAGAGTGGTCTCGGAAACTCTGAACCGTTGAAAAATCAATGTTTCCGGGCCCTCTTCTTTTTCTTTTACCTCAACTTTTATTCATTTTTTTGCATATTTTTTTCTAAAATAAGCTTGACATATCTGCCAGT
>DWXI01000166.1 GCA_019119265.1 Candidatus Mediterraneibacter intestinigallinarum
CGAAGATGGAAGGAAGAGCAATGAGCATGGTTTTAACTGAAAAACGTTAAAATATATCCCGGGATGAATATCCGGAAAGGCAGCACAATAAAGGAGGAAATTATCATGCCAAAGATCAAAACAAATAGAGCGGCAGCAAAACGCTTCAAAAAGACAGGTACAGGGAAACTGAAAAGAAATAAAGCCTACAAGAGCCATATCTTAACAAAGAAGTCGACGAAGAGAAAAAGAAATCTCAGACAGTCAACGATCACTGACGCAACAAACGTAAAGAACATGAAAAAGGTATTACCATACCTGTAAGAACCGTTGTTATTTGATGAAGGAGGATTAAGAAATGGCAAGAATCAAAGGCGGAATGAACGCTAAGAAGAAACATAACAGAACACTGAAACTGGCAAAAGGATACAGAGGAGCACGTTCCAAACAGTACAGAGTTGCAAAACAGTCTGTCATGAGAGCACTTACTTCTGCATATGCAGGAAGAAAGCAGCGCAAACGTCAGATGAGACAGCTCTGGATCGCACGTATTAACGCAGCGGCAAGAATGAACGGTCTGTCTTACAGCAAGTTTATGCATGGTCTGAAACTGGCAAATGTCGATATGAACAGAAAGATGCTTGCTGAGCTGGCGGTAAATGACAAAGAAGGATTTGCAACACTTGCAGCTATTGCAAAAGAGAAAGTTGCGTAGTAAAATAAAGACGGAAGCCCGGTCCCGGTTGGGATTCGGGCTCTTCTTTTTTACAATAATGAGGAAAAGTCCGGACTGCCGAGATTTTGGCTGCTGCTTGCAATCACGAAAGGAGTCTGCAGTTGTTTACGGCGATTTTGTCCGGGAAATTTTGCGGGAATATTCCGCGTGTTGGGGAAGAATAAACTACGGTGAAAACAGTATTTGATATTTTGCCGGAAACGGGGTGTGACAGAAATGAGAAATCAGGAAGTAACGAAAGAACAGCCGCTTCTCGATGAAAACGGAAAAATCATGGAACCGGGATGGGCACGCAGACAGGTGTGGCAATATGACAGGAAAAGTATACAGTCGCCCGCCTTCCGGATTAAAGAATGGGATTATTATCTGGTTATGAATGATGATTATGCGGCAGCTTTTACTTTGTCCGACGACGGGTACATCGGACTTCAGTCAGTTTCTCTTTTGAATTTTAAGGATAGATGGGAGCATACAGAGACAATTCTGACGCCTTTTCCCATGGGAAAGATGAATATGCCGTCATCCAGCTCAAAAGGAAACATTGTATACAGAGATAAAAGGATGCGTCTGGAGTTCCGTGTGGATTCGGGGCGACGCCTGATTTCCTGTGATTTCAAAGATTTTTGTCAAGGAAAACCCTTCTATTGCGAGATTGCGCTGGATCAGCCGGAGATGGATACGATGACTATAGCGACGCCTTGGAAGAAAGGAAAGTCTTTCTATTATAATCAGAAGATCAACTGTATGCCGGCAGAGGGGTATATGTCTTTTGACGATGTTACTTACTGGTTCAGTCCGGAAAAAGATTATGGAACACTGGACTGGGGGCGCGGGGTCTGGAGTTATGACAATACGTGGTACTGGGGATCGGGAAACGGAACGATCGGCGGTAAAGCGTTTGGATTTAATATCGGATACGGATTCGGAGATACGTCAGCGGCGACAGAGAATATCCTGTTTTACGATGGAATCGGTCATAAACTGGATGATGTGATATTTCATATGCCGGAAGATGATTATATGAAGCCGTGGAGGTTTAGTTCCAGTGACGGTCGGTTTGAAATGACATTTGAGCCGGTACTGGATCGTGCGGCGAGTATGTCGGCGCTTTTTGTGTCGTCAGACCAGCATCAGGTGTTTGGAAAGATGACCGGGAAAGCGATACTGGACGACGGAAGGTTTATAGAGCTGAAAGATTTTATGTGTTTTGCGGAAAAGGTTCATAATAAATATTGATCAAAAAGAGAATATTCCTTTAGCCGACTGACATGATTGCAGAAAAAGAAGAGCGGAAAAAAGTTGGAGCGCGCTGCATCAGGGGTATTGTATACTGAAGAGTACGTGGAAAGCAGGAGGGGCTTGTTTTGCTGGGGAAGAATGCCGGAGATGCGGAGATGACGGTAGAAGAGTTTTTAAATGGAAAAGTATCATTCTGGAAATTTTCAAAACTTCTGATGCAAATCTATCAGAAAGAGGAGCCTCTGTCACAAAGGCTGATTCGGAAGCTGACCGAATACAATGGTGATGAAGGTAAGGAGAGGATTGCGCGGAAAGTAAGAAACTGGATGCATGACCGCAATCTGCCTCAGAATCGGGAAGAACTTTTCAAAATATGTTTTGCCCTGGAACTGGATGAGAAAAGCGCAGATATGGTGCTCGGAATCGCAGCAGAAAGTGGAATCCATTACCGTAATGCCAGAGAACTGGTCTATGCATACTCTCTTAGAAAAGGGATGGATTATCCTGAGGCGGCTGAGTGTGCGAAAAGGCTGGGGGTCGATATGCTTAACGGATCCTCCGGCAGGGCGGAGGTCAGGAATCTTTGTGCTGAATTTCCGGCAGAGGCGTTAACCGGACATATTAGGAGCAGATTTGACAGGATAAAAACCGAGAAAGATTTACAGAACTTTTTTGAGGTTCACAGAGAAAAATTCGGGATACAGCATCGGACGGCATATCGGAAGTTCCGGAAGATGCTGGAGTCCCTTCTCTGCCCCTCGCAGGGGGAAGGGTTGCTCCCGAATGAGCAGGATTACAGTATTAAAAAAGTTGTCGAGCAGTATTTAAGGATGGGGGTTCCTTATGATAGAAGGTCCGGCGGTTATACGCAGATTCAAAGAACGCTGAAGCAGCACTGGCCTTCGGCAAAATCGATTTGTGAGATGTGCTCGGGCAAGGCAGACGTAGATAGAAAAACTCTGCTTCTTCTGTATCTTGCGACAGAAGGTGAGGGCGGAACGGAGATATCCGAACCGGGAAGCGTGATGGAACATCAGCGGAGAATGGATCTGATGCTGGCACAATGCGGTATGCCGGCTCTGAATATTCATTGTCCTTTTGACTATTTGATCCTGCTGGCTGTCCGGCAGGAAGAAGAGGACGATTTTATCAGCGGTCGTATGGAGAAAATGCTCCGGAAAATATTCAATACGGAACGTCCGGCGGCATATCTTGTCACAGGGGAATAGGAGGCAATATGGATAACCGGATTATTCTACCCAGGGGATATCAGCTTATTCATGATGGGAGAATCTATACCATCAGCAGTTATGTCAGTGCAGGGGGGAACTCTGTTGTCTATCAGGCAAGCTACAGAGACAGTCTCATGCCGGAAAAGATGCATACGGTTCTGATCAAAGAACTGTACCCTTATGATGCGCTGGGGCGTATTTCCAGAAATGAGGATATGAAGCTGGAGATGGAGGCAGGAGCCCGTGAATTTTTCGAACATCACAGGGAAAGCTTTCTTCTCGGGAACCGCATTCATCTGACGCTTGCAGGCGAAGGAAAGGGAGGTATTGCGGAAAACCTGGATTCTTTTGAGGAGAACGGAACGATCTATACCATCCTTACAGCCAGGAGCGGATGGGTGCTGGCTGAACTGTTTGAGAAGAAAAAAGAATTTCCCACGCTGCAGTCCGTGATCCTGTGCATGCAGAATCTTCTCCGTACACTTGAGATTTTTCATGAGCACAGGCTTTTACATCTGGATGTGAGCCCGGACAACATTTTCATGCTGGAACCGGCGCGAAGCGGGGAGTTCCCTGTGGAACTCCTGCTGCTGGATTTTAACAGTGTGTACTCCCTGGACAGTCCGGAGGAAAATGAGATAGAGGATTACTATTCTGGCAAGCAGGGGTATATGGCGCCGGAAGTGATTCTCCGGAAAAAATCTGAGCTTGGCCCGTGGACAGATCTGTATTCGGCGACAGCGGTATTTTACTGCCTTCTGTCATCCGAAAAACCTCCGGAGGATATGGAACTGATGAGAAATCATGAACTGATCTCGCCGTATTCCAGACTTCTTCTTCATGAAAAGGAAGTTACAGCGGAAAAGGTAAATCAGATCCTGAAAAAAGGATTCAGTATGCTTCCGTCAGAACGTTATCAGAATACGAGAGAGATGATGGAGGATATCCGGGAACTCAAAGATATTCTGGATGGCAAGATACGGATTCCTGTATGGAGAGCGGATGGAACAAGACAGGAAGAAACAGAGAATCGGAAAAGAACTCAGATTGGCGGACTCAAAAGAAAATGGACGGCACGCGCAGCGATGGCTGTGGGAATCCTGGCGATATCAGCGGGGGCGTTTTACGGCGGACGTATGAGCAGCAGGAGAGAACCGGAAAATACAGTGCTGGATTTGACCCAGTTTCCGCTTGAAACCGATGATTCGGTAGTGCTGACCCAGCAGGATGTCAGGTATCCGCTTGTAGATAACAGAATGGATGTGCAGGTACAGACTTCGACGGCAGTACGGATCATGCTGAAGGATTATGAGCACAAAAGAGATACGTCAGAAGTGATTGATACTTATTCTCTGTTTACATTTTATACGGGGGAAGGTGATAAGCGCGGATGGCAGAATGCGGATCTGACTTATGATTTCTTCTATACGGAAGATAATGCGCTGCATATGGAGCTGCCGTTCCAGGATCCGAATCATTATAATCTGGATTATGTGGGTGTGATCTTCCAGAATTTTAACTATGATGAGAGCCAGCTGATTCTCGATATTACCCGTTGTACGCTGGTTGACGGAGAGGGAAATGCCTATGAAATGACGGAGCTTCTGGGAAGTCATCTTCTCTTTTTTGACGAGGAGCGCTGGCAGCAGAATATGATCACCACACAGAATCGTGAGTATGTGGAGACCTTTGACGATATCCGCGGCGGAAAACTGATCGTGGACGCCCAGGTCGGATACCTGGATCCGCTGCTGGAGGTGACATGGAAGAGTGATAATCCTGAGATCGCCACAGTGGATGAGCGGGGAAGAGTGAAGGGGGTAAGACAGGGAATCGCAACGCTTACGGCGACCATCCGCGATAAAGAAACAGGAGAGGAGCGGAGCACTCAGATGCTGGTCAATGTGATATCTAAGCTGTAGGAGAGCGACTGAAACGGAAAAAAGTTGAGAGTCACAAAAAAGTCATATGATATGCTGACTGTATGAACAACAGCTGCTTTTGTACATTTGTGTATAAGCAGAAGGCTGAAAAAAGGAGGGATATCATGAAGAGACATCTGAAGTGGGGAATCATTCTGATCTGCACAATACTGTTCCTCGGGATAACAGGCTGCGGGAAAGAAGAGGAAAGTATGAAAGAAGCGCTGGAGCGGGTCAGAAACGAGGAAGAGGCAAAAGACGCACTGGCAGGAACAGAGACGGAAAGCGGCAGTGCAAAAGACGCACTGACAGGAACAGAGACGGAAATCAGCGGTGCGGAAGACGAGAGCCCTCTTCTGGATCAGGCGATTCAGGACGCCGAGACTGAAGAGGCGGTCAGGCGGACGGAAGAGCAGGCAAGGGAATTGGATAGGATGCAGGATGCTTATGAATTGACACGAGCTATGGCGGAAGAGCAGGAGACGGAGAATAAGGAAAGTGAAAGTAACTCTTCGGTTTCCAATGAGAACATTTGTCCGGACTGCGGTTATGAGCGGCTTGAGGTCCAGTGCGCGCTTTGCTCGGGAACAGGAATGACAAAATATTGTGAAAGATGTGAAGGAACAGGAATCATCTGCCGCAACTGTTTCTATCCGCCGTCCGAACCGCCTGCATCGGAGGATTCCTCCGGAACATCCTCGGGAGGAAAGGGGCAGAGAATGTGCAGCAGATGTAATGGCGATGGATACGCCGGAACTTGTTTCAGCTGCAATGGAAACGGGTA
This sequence comes from Candidatus Mediterraneibacter intestinigallinarum, assembly GCA_019119265.1. Taxonomy (GTDB): domain Bacteria; phylum Bacillota; class Clostridia; order Lachnospirales; family Lachnospiraceae; genus Mediterraneibacter; species Mediterraneibacter intestinigallinarum. The sequence continues at coordinate 5,893 of DWXI01000166.1, forward strand.
TACAAGTCATTCAGAGTTCTATGACAGCTACGGAACCGGCGGAAGCACTTATGAGGTGACGCGTCCGTGCTATCTGTGCAAAAATGGCGAGAGAAAATGTACGCTGTGCAAAGGAACAGGATGGGTTGATAAATAGCATTTGAAAAAAGTGTTGACATGTTCACTTTCGCGTGGTAAATTCTTTTTAAACCGATGAGGAAGGGCAAGTAACTTCAATGAAAATCTTCCAGAGAGCTGCGGGAGGTGGGAGCGCGGCAGACGGACATGAGGCGAATGGACTTCTGAGGGCGATCTGAAAGCTGATGCGGATATTACTGTTTTAGATTATTTTTAAGATCCGCGACAGGCGAGTAGGGGAGACGGAGAGTGTAACTTCGTTACAAAAAGAAGCATATGTCAGTATGCGATGAGTGGATGCGGACGCATCAAGCCGGGTGGCACCGCAGGAGTTGGAATGTATATTAACTCTTGTCCCTGCAATATTTTAGTTGTGTGGGACAAGAGTTTTTTGTTTGCCAGGAAAGTCCGACGGGCAGGAAACTTGAGTCCCGAAACGTAATGTCTGAAAGGAGAATAAAGATGAGTGAAAAGAAGATCCCTTACAAAATCTACCTTGAAGAAAGTGAGATGCCCAGAGAGTGGTATAATGTCCGTGCGGATATGAAGAATAAACCGGCGCCGCTTCTCAATCCGGCTACATTAAAGCCGATGACGGCACAAGAGCTGGGCGCTGTGTTCTGTGAGGAACTGGTGAAGCAGGAGCTGGATAATGATAATCGCTATATAGAGATTCCCGAAAAGATCCGAGATTTCTATAAAATGTACCGTCCGGCACCGCTTGTAAGAGCTTACTGCCTTGAGGAGAAACTTCAGACTCCGGCGAAGATCTATTATAAATTCGAAGGAAACAATACTTCGGGAAGTCATAAGCTTAATTCTGCCATTGCCCAGGCTTACTATGCAAAAGAGCAGGGCCTGAAAGGCGTTACGACTGAGACGGGTGCAGGTCAGTGGGGAACAGCACTTTCTATGGCGTGCGCTTACCTTGATCTGGACTGCAAGGTGTTTATGGTAAAATGCTCTTATGAACAGAAACCGTTTCGCCGTGAGGTGATGCGGACATACGGAGCAAGTGTCACTCCTTCACCGTCCGACACGACGGAGGTTGGAAGAAAGATCCTGGCTGAGCATCCGGGAACGACGGGAAGCCTTGGCTGCGCAATTTCAGAGGCAGTTGAGGTGGCAACACATACAGAAGGATACAGATATGTGCTCGGAAGCGTGCTGAACCAGGTACTTTTACATCAGTCAGTGATCGGCGTAGAAACAAAGATTGCAATGGATAAATATGGCATTAAGCCGGATATTATCATCGGTTGTGCCGGAGGAGGTTCTAACCTGGGCGGACTGATCTCTCCGTTTATGGGCGAGAAGCTTCGCGGAGAGGCTGATTATCAGTTTATCGCAGTAGAGCCGGCATCCTGCCCGAGCCTGACAAGAGGTGTGTTTGCATATGACTTCTGCGACACCGGAATGGTATGCCCGCTGGCGAAGATGTATACGCTCGGAAGCGGATTCATCCCGTCTGCGAACCATGCGGGAGGACTGAGATATCACGGAATGAGCTCAACACTTTCTCAGCTCTACGCTGATGGATATATGGAAGCCCGTTCAGTAGAACAGACTTCTGTATTTGAGGCCGCCGAGCAGTTCGCGAGAGTAGAAGGCATCCTGCCCGCACCGGAGAGCAGCCATGCGATTCGCGTAGCCATTGATGAGGCATTGAAATGTAAAGAGACGGGAGAAGAAAAAACGATTCTGTTTGGTCTTACAGGAACCGGATACTTTGATATGGTTGCATATGAGAAATATAACAATGGCGAGATGACAGATTATATTCCGACAGACGAAGACCTTCAGGCTGGCTTCGACGGCATTCCGAAAATGTGACGATAAGCATTGAACCATGCACAGGAAGAGAGGAAGAGCTGTTTGTGATTGCACAAAGACAGCTCTTCCTCTCTTCCTGCATAGGGCGAAAGCCCGCAGTGAGATGAAGCAAAGCGGAATCGAACTGGTATAGCTGTAGCGTAACGAAAACAGTTGTTGGAATTTTCGGTATTTTATAAAAAAACAGAACAATTTTCGAACTTTAATTTTTTCGCTAATATCAGTTGACATTTTACTTTTCTGATAGTATTATATCACTTGTGGTCAGCACCGTACGGTAACGATCACAAAAATATGGAATGCGGAAGTGTCGGAACTGGCAGACGAGCAAGACTAAGGATCTTGTGACATTCGTGTCGTGTGGGTTCAAGTCCCATCTTCCGCATTGGTGGAAAGCCTTGAAGATTCAAGGCTTTTTTTGAATCTATAGGGAGTTTCATCAGAGAGATGGAGCTTCTTTTTTATTATCCCCGAAATGTAGGAACAGTTCCACGAACAAAATATTACGATATATATATACATATATTAAAGTTTTACAATGAATTAGTGAAATATATGGTATAATTACAATAATTTACAGAAACCCGTCAATAATATCAGAATAAGAGTGATGGAGGATGAGTTATGTTAGAAAAAGTGGATCTGACAAAGAAAATCTCAAAGGAAGAATATAAGGGAAAAATGCCGCAGCTTGAAGCCAGACTGGGAAGGCTCCAGAGAGAGTGCAAGGCATTGGGGATACCGGTCCTGATTGTTTTTGAGGGATTCGGTGCGGCTGGGAAAGGTCTGCAGATCGGATACCTGATCCAGAGTATGGATCCGAGAGGATTCGAGGTGCATCCGATCAAGAATGAGACGGAAGAAGAACGGATGCATCCGTTTATGTGGAGATTCTGGACGAAGACGCCTGCGAGGGGCAGGATCGCTGTTTATGACGGGAGCTGGTACAGGCGGGTGCTCATCGACCGGTTTGAAAAGCGGACAAAAAGCAAAGATCTTCCCTCCGCATTTCACTCGATCAATTCGTTTGAACAGCAGCTTGCGGAAGCCGGGAACCTGATCATAAAACTGTTTCTTGATATTGATAAGAAAGAACAGAAGAAGAGGTTTGACAAGCTGGAAAAGAACAAAGAAACCGCCTGGCGCGTCAGTCAGGGAGACAGGGAGCGCAATGCGCATTATGATGAGTATGCGTCGATGATGGAGGATATGCTTTTCAAAACAGATACGGACTATGCGCCCTGGACGATTATTGAATCTATGGATCGCAGATTTGCAACACTAAAGATATATACCACCGTAATTAAGGCGATGGCCGATCAGATTGAGAAGGTGAAACACTGCCAGGATGATAAAAAAGTGATGGAAACAAAAAAGACAGATGCAGAAGACGCTGTAGAGGAAATCGCCCGGGAGGCAGATGCAGGCATGAAGGAATTACAGGTTTCCATCCTGTCCAAGGCAGATCTGTCGTTGAGCTATACGAGAGAAGAATACAAAGAAAAGTTGGATAAACTTCAGAAGAAACTGGAAAAACTTCACGGGGAGCTTTACCGGAGGAGGATTCCTGTTATTCTGGGATTTGAGGGATGGGATGCCGGTGGAAAAGGCGGGGCTATCAAGAGGCTTACGGAAAAGATGGATCCTAGAGGATATGTGGTAAATCCGACTGCTTCGCCCAATGATATTGAGAAGGCCCATCATTATCTCTGGAGATTCTGGAGAGCAATGCCAAAGGATGGACATGTGGCAATTTTTGACCGTACATGGTACGGCCGCGTGATGGTTGAGCGAATCGAGGGGTTCTGTACGAGGGAGGAATGGAAGAGGGCGTATAAAGAAATTAATGATATGGAAAAAGACCTGTATGATGCAGGTGCTATTGTGATCAAATTCTGGATGCATATAGACAAGGATGAGCAGGAGCGCAGGTTTAAGGAACGCCAGGATAATCCGGAGAAACAGTGGAAGATTACGGATGAGGACTGGAGAAACCGGGAGAAATGGGATCAGTATGAGGACGCGGTAAATGAGATGCTGATGCGGACTTCCACGGATTATGCACCATGGATTGTTGTAGAAGGAAACAGTAAATATTATGCACGTGTAAAGGTACTGAAAACAGTGGTAGATGCGATAGAAAAACGATTAAAAGAGGATTGAAGGTATGACGATCAGGGAGCAGCTTGAAGAAAGGGAAACCAAATACTTAAGTCCTTACGCCACACTGAGCTGTGACACAAAAGGGCGTATGCGTGATGAACCCCAGTGTGATATCCGCCCGGTCTTCCAAAGAGACCGGGATCGGATCCTACACTGTAAGGCGTTTCGCAGATTGAAGCAGAAGACACAGGTATTTCTCCTGCCCAGCGGGGATCACTACAGGACGAGACTGACTCATACGCTGGAGGTGTCGCAGAATGCAAGGACAATTGCAAAAGCGCTGAGACTTAATGAAGATCTTGTTGAGGCCATTGCGCTCGGACATGACTTGGGGCATACTCCGTTCGGACATGCTGGGGAAAGGGCTCTTAATACAGTATACCATTTTTCTCATAATAAGCAGAGCCTGCGGGTTGTTGACTGCATTGAGAAGGAGGGGAGAGGATTGAATCTTACCTGGGAGGTAAGAGACGGCATTTTAAACCATCAGACGGCAGGACATCCCCATACGCTGGAAGGACAGGTTTTGAGGATTTCAGATAAACTGGCGTATATCTATCACGATATGGATGATGCGATCAGGGGAGGGATCCTGACGGAGGATGATATTCCTGCAGACATACGTAATGTGCTGGGAAGTTCATGTAAGGCGCGGCTCAATAAGCTGATTCATGACGTAATCACAAACAGTATGGACCGACCGGAGATCTGTATGTCATCCCGGGTGGAGAAAGCGATGACTGAACTGAGAAAATTTATGTTTGAGAATGTTTATCTCAATCCTAAGGCAAAAGGAGAAGAAGACAAAGCAGTACATATGATCGAACAGCTTTATGATTACTATATGAAGCATCCGGAGTGCCTTCCGAAACAGTTTAAAGACGCCCTCGAAAATACGGACATCAGCCGGGAACAGGTCGTCTGCGACCATATCGCGGGGATGACAGACTCTTATGCAGTAAAGAAATTTCAGGACTATTTTGTGCCTCAGGCATGGAAAATATAAAAAATAAAGGAAATCAGAAAGTTTTGTCGAATATATATTATAGGGTATTCTTTATGGAGGCGGAACATGTACTATCCAGATGAATTGATCGAAGAAGTAAGGACAAGAAATGATATAGTAGATGTGATATCCGGTTACGTGCGGCTGCAAAAAAAGGGCAGTTCCTATTTTGGACTCTGTCCGTTCCACAATGAAAAGTCCCCTTCATTTTCCGTGAGCAGGCAGAAGCAGATGTATTACTGTTTCGGCTGCGGAGCAGGAGGCAATGTATTTACATTCCTTATGGAATACGAGAATTTTTCATTTGTGGAGGCTGTGAAGTTCCTGGCGGATCGGGCGGGCGTCGAACTGCCGGAGATGGAATACTCGAAGGAGGCAAAAGAAAAGGCTGATCTGAAGGCGTCAATCCTGGAACTAAATAAAAAGGCGGCCCGGTATTATTATATACAGCTGAAATCCGAGCGCGGGAAAAGGGCGTATACATATCTTAAGGATAGAGGATTGTCGGACGACACGATCAAGGCGTTTGGCCTGGGATATTCCAATGTATTCAGCGATGATCTGTACAAATATCTCCGGGGAGAAGGATACAGCGAAGAACTGATCCGGCAGGCGGGGCTGATCAATACGGATGAGAAAAAGGGTGTTTACGACAAGTTCTGGAACCGGGTCATCTTCCCGATCATGGATGTGAACAGCCGGGTGATAGGTTTCGGTGGAAGGGTGATGGGAGATGCAAAGCCCAAATATCTCAATTCACCGGAGACTGCGGTGTTTGACAAGAGCAGGAATCTGTATGGACTGAACAGAGCACGTACCTCAAGAAAATCGTATTTTCTGCTGTGTGAAGGATATATGGATGTGATCTCCCTCCATCAGGCTGGTTTTACCAATGCGGTGGCATCCCTCGGAACAGCGCTTACACCGGGGCATGCTTCTTTGATCAAACGGTACGTAAAAGAAGTTTATCTTACCTATGACAGTGACGATGCGGGAACGCGGGCTGCTCTCCGGGCAGTTCCAATACTGAAAGATGCAGGTATATCTGCGAAAGTCATACGGATGGATCCCTATAAAGATCCGGATGAATTTATCAAGAACCTGGGTGCCGAAGAGTACGAGAAGCGTATAGAGAAAGCAAGGAACGGTTTTTTGTTCAGTCTTGAGATGCTGGAGAAGGATTATGATATGGCTTCCCCGGAAGGAAAGACGGAATTTTTCCGTGAGACGGCAAGAAGACTGCTGGGCTTTGAAGATGAACTGGAGAGGAATAATTATATCGAAGCAGTATCATCAATATATAAGGTGAGCAGGGAGAGCCTGGAAAAGCTTGTTGCAAAGACGGCCGTGAGCTCGGGGATGGCAAGACCGGCGTCCAGACCGAAACGGGCAGAGGGCGCGGCAAAGGAAAAGCGGCGGGAAGATGGTATTGTGACTTCGCAGAAAGCGCTTCTTACATGGATGATAGAAGATGAGAAACTGTTCAGGAAGATCAGCAGCTATATCCATCCCGATGATTTTACGCCTGGAATCTATCGCAAGGTGGCGGAACTTGTTTATGAACAGTATGAGAACGGGGGCGTGAATCCGGCCAGGATACTCAACCATTTTACGGAGGAAGAGGAACACAGAGAGGCTGCGTCGCTCTTTAATACAAAGATCAGGCAGCTCAGGACGAAAGAAGAAGAAGGACAGGCTCTTAAGGATATTATTCTCAGGGTAAAGACGCACAGTATCGATGAGAGGACAAGGAATCTTGATCCTGCCGATATGGCGGGGCTTCAGCGGCTTATGGAAGAAAAGAGAAAGCTGGAGAGTATAAGAACACTGCATATTTCTATTGATTAAGGATAAAATAAAACATGATAGCCGGCGCATGTGCGCGGCAAAGGAAGGATGGACACATGGAAGAGAACACACAGAAATTTCTGGAGAGAATGAATGAGCTGGTAGCGCTGGGCAAGAAAAAGAAAAGCATACTCGATGTTCAGGAGATCAATGATTTCTTTACAGATATGGAACTGACCACCGAACAGATGGAGAAAGTGTTTGATTATCTGGAAGCGAATAATATCGACGTTCTCCGCATCAGCGGTGATGTGGACGACGAACCGGATATGGACATTGACGACATCATATCCGATGAGGAAGAAGTCGATATGGAAAATATCGATCTCTCTGTTCCGGAAGGTGTGAGTATCGAAGATCCGGTCAGGATGTATTTAAAGGAGATCGGAAAAGTTCCCCTTCTGAGTGCCGAGCGAGAGATCGAGCTGGCAATGAGGATGGAAGAAGGAGACGAAGACGCCAAGAAAGAACTGGCGGAGGCAAATCTGCGTCTTGTTGTCAGTATTGCAAAGCGGTATGTGGGGAGAGGAATGCTTTTCCTTGATCTGATCCAGGAGGGAAATCTTGGCCTGATCAAAGCAGTGGAGAAGTTTGACTATCATAAAGGATATAAATTCAGTACGTATGCTACATGGTGGATCCGCCAGGCAATTACAAGGGCGATAGCAGATCAGGCCAGAACAATTCGTATCCCCGTGCATATGGTGGAAACGATTAACAAGCTGATCCGTGTATCCAGACAGCTCCTTCAGGAACTGGGGAGAGAGCCACTTCCGGAAGAGATCGCAAAAGAACTGGACATGCCGGTTGAAAGAGTGCGCGAGATCCTGAAGATATCTCAGGAACCGGTGTCTCTTGAGACGCCGATCGGTGAAGAGGAAGACAGCCACCTGGGAGATTTTATCCAGGATGACAATGTGCCGGTGCCGGCTGAGGCCGCCGCCCAGACTCTGCTGAAAGAGCAGCTCGACGAAGTGCTGGATACGCTGACAGAGAGAGAACAGAAAGTACTTCGGCTCCGTTTCGGCATGAACGACGGACGTGCACGGACTCTGGAGGAAGTAGGAAAAGAGTTTGACGTCACAAGAGAACGTATCCGCCAGATCGAAGCAAAAGCATTGAGAAAACTGAGACACCCGAGCCGCAGCAGAAAACTGCGTGACTACTTAGATTAACAGTTCAGCCATGCGTGCCTATGTCCAAAGGAATATGCTTGCATATTCAACTGGACATAGACGCGCATGGAGTGAGCGCCTGCTTATGAGGAAATCAGCGGCGATAGCCGCGGTAAGCACGGAGTGCGGATTTCCGAATGGCGCGGCTGAACTGTGGACGTGCGGAAGGAAATCAGCGGCGGAAAGGATACTATGGAATTATCAAAGAGATTACAGGCAGTCGCTTCTCTGGTATCAGATGGATACAGACTGGCCGACATCGGAACAGATCATGCTTTCATTCCGATCAGCCTGACCGAGTCAGGAAGGATACCCGGGGCGGTGGCTATGGATGTGAACAGGGGGCCTCTGTTACGTGCACAGGCGAATATCCGGGAACATGGTCAGGAGAAAAGGATTGGTATAAGAATTTCTGACGGCTTTGCCGTACTGAAACAGGGGGAAGTAGATTCGGCGGTCATAGCAGGGATGGGAGGGCCGTTGATGATCCGCATATTAAAAGATGGTGAATCTGTCGTCAGATCATTGAAAGAATGTATCCTGCAGCCCCAGTCAGAGATAGAAAAAGTGAGAGCCTTTCTTTTAGAGGAAGGTTTTTTCTTTCTTGAGGAGGATATGGTAGAGGAAGAGGGAAAATACTATCCCATGATGAAAGTAAGACCGCCATCCGATATCGGGAAAACCGGAAAGAAAAAGGAACGTTTTGAACAGGAATGGAGCGAAGTGGAGCTGAGATATGGAAAGCTTCTTCTTAAGGAGAAACATCCGGTTCTCAGAAAATATCTCCAAAGAGAGATACGGATTCGTCTGCAGATATTGGAGGGGCTGGAAAAAGCATCCGCAGAACAGGCGGATCGCCGGAGAAAAGAATTGGAGCATGAATTAAGGATCGCCGAGAAAGGGATGGAATATTATGCTGTGTAAAGAGATTATGCGGGTTATTGAGGCGACATATCCCAAAGATGCCGCGCTTGATTTTGACAATGTAGGCCTTCTTGTCGGAAGATCAGAGAAAGAAGTGAACAGGATATACCTTGCGCTTGATGCTACAGACAGTGTCATAGAGTCTGCGGAAAAAGCAGGTGCGGATATGCTGATCACGCATCATCCGTTGATTTTCACGCCTCTGAAAAAAGTGACAGACGAAGATTTTGTCAGCAGACGCGTGCTGAAACTGATAAGCAATGATATTGCATATTATGCAATGCATACAAATTATGATGTGCTTGGGATGGCTGAACTTTCAGAGAAGATACTGGGGATCAGAAATACCCGGGTGTTGGATGTCACTATGAGCGGGAACGGTGTCGAGGAAGGGATCGGCCGGGTAGGCGACCTTGAAAAAACGATGACACTTGAGGAATGCAGCGTTTATGTAAAGCATAGACTGAAATTAGGCAGCCTGAGAGTATTCGGAGATATGGACAGAAAGGTATCCCGGCTGGCGATATCGCCGGGGTCAGGAAAGTCGGTCGTCGGATTGGCCATTGCAAAAGGCGCGGATGTGCTTGTTACGGGTGATATCGGCCACCATGACGGGTTGGATGCGGTAGAGCAGGGGCTGTCAGTAATCGATGCCGGTCACTATGGAACAGAATACATATTTATTGACGACATGAGAAGGTTTCTTGAGGAAAAACTGCCCGGACTGGAAGTTATGGCCGCCCCGATTATTCATCCGTTCCAGGTGGTATGACGACTGACGGGGCGGAAGGAGGAGACAGATGCCCGAACGTATGTGTAAAGTTACGGTTGAAGGAGAGACAAGAGAATATGAAGCGGGAACTACCTATCAGAAAATCGCAGAAGACTTTCAGTCAAAGTATGAGCATCAGATAGTGCTTGTATTTGTTGGAGATTTTCATCTGCAGGAATTGCGGAAGACAGTTGAGAAAGACTGTGAACTCCGATTTGTCACCACGGCGGATTCGATCGGTCATGCGGCGTACAAAAGAAGTATGTGTTTTCTGCTCGTTAAGGCTGTTCATGATGCGGCGGGCCACGATAAGGTGGAACGGGTAAGAATACATTTTTCCCTGGATAAAGGTTATTATTGTACGGTAGATGGCAGAGTCAAGCTGGATGAAGAATTTCTTAACCGCGTTTCTGATCGCATGAGGGAACTGTCGGCACAGAAAATCCGGATTGACAAGCGCTCTATTCATACAGACGAGGCGGTGGAATTGTTCCACAGACATGGGATGTATGACAAGGAAAGACTTTTTGAGTACAGGCGGGTGTCCAAAGTAAATATTTACAGTATAAACGAGTTCGAAGATTATTATTACGGATATATGGTTCCGGATGCGGGATGCCTGAAATACTTCGCTCTACATCTGTATGACAACGGATTTGTGCTTCAGATGCCTGTGATGGAGAAGCCGGAAAAGGTGCCGGCATTTACTCCGAGACCGAAGCTCTTCCATGTGTTGAAGGAATCTGTTCAATGGGGTGACTGCCAGGATATTGAGACGGTAGGTGCGTTGAATGATATGATTACGCAAGGAGATATGCGGGAGGTTGTTCTGGTGCAGGAAGCCCATCAGGAGCGGCAGATCGGCGAGATAGCGAAACGGATCTCGGAGAGAAAAGATACCCGGTTTGTCCTGATCGCAGGGCCGTCTTCTTCCGGTAAGACGACATTTTCCCACAGGCTTTCCATCCAGCTCAGAGTGAACGGCCTGAAACCTCATCCTATCGCTGTAGATAATTATTTCGTTGACAGGGAACATACACCCCGGGATAAGGATGGAAATTATAATTTCGAATGCCTGGAAGCAATTGATATCGAAAAATTTAATATGGATATGGCGGCTCTTCTGCGAGGAGAAGAAGTGTATCTGCCGGTGTTTGATTTTAAGACTGGAAAGAGAAAATATGAGAACCATCCGAAGAAGATGGGAGAGGACGATATCCTGGTCATTGAGGGGATTCATTGCCTGAATCCGAAACTGACAGAGGCGATGAAAGATGAAAATAAGTATAAGATTTACATCAGTGCTCTGACGCAGCTTAATATCGATGAACATAACCGTATTCCATCTACTGACGGGAGGCTGATCAGGCGGATTGTACGAGATGCTCGTACGAGAGGATCTTCTGCTATGAAGACAATCGCCATGTGGCCTTCTGTGCGGAGAGGGGAAGAAGAGAACATTTTTCCTTTCCAGGAGTATGCGGATGAAATGTTCAATTCTTCGCTGCTCTATGAGCTGGCTGTACTTAAACAATACGTGGAGCCTCTTCTGTTCGGAGTGGATAAAGATTCCGAGGAATATCTGGAGGCGAAGCGCCTGCTGAAGTTTTTCGATTATTTTGTGGGAATTGGCAGCGAATATGTGCCGACGAATTCCCTGTTAAGAGAATTCATCGGCGGTGGATGTTTCCGTGTGTAAACTTAATATATTTTTTTCAGATGTTCCATTTTCGCTGTCATATTCTGCAGGAGAAGATCAGCGAGGGTTATAGCTGTCATGGATTCTACGACGACCACTGCACGGGGAACGATAACGGGATCATGTCTTCCGAGGACAGTGATTTCCGTGTTCTCCCCGTAAACGCTGACTGTCTGCTGTGTTCTTGCAATGGATGATGTGGGTTTTACAGCTGCTCTCAGGATAAGTCTGGATCCGTCGCTCATACCGCCAAGCGTTCCGCCTGCGTGGTTTGACTTTTTGCAGATACGTCCTTCCTCTGAGAAGAAAGGATCGTTATTGCGGCTGCCCGAAGACTGTGCGGCGGCAAATCCGTCGCCGATCTCTACGCCTTTGACTGCTCCGACGGACATGACGGCCTGCGCGAGAAGGGCGTCCAGTTTATCAAAGACTGGTTCCCCCAGTCCGACGGGAAGTCCGTCGGCAATACATTCGATTACTCCGCCGCAGGAGTCTCTTTGTGCCATAAGGGAAGATATATATTCACCAGCCTGTTCTGCTACGGAATTGTTAGGCATATACAGGCTGTTTTCTTTTATTTCAGAATAATGGTAATCGGCCTCGTCTATTGAGTAAGGACCGATCGCTTTCGTGTATGCGCGGACTGAGATTCCCAGTTCTTTCAGGAGAAGGGATGCCACTGCGCCGGCAGCCACCCTTCCGATTGTCTCACGTCCGGAGGAACGCCCTCCACCTCGGTAGTCCCGGATTCCGTACTTTTCTGTGAAAGGATAATCGGCGTGTCCGGGCCGAAAAAGTTCTGCAATATTTCCGTAATCCCTGGAGCGCTGGTCCTGATTGCGGACCAGAAGAGAGATCGGAGTGCCGGTAGTCTTTCCTTCGAAAATCCCTGAAAGAATTTCAACGGAATCCGTTTCATTCCTTTTTGTTGTGTATCTGCTCTGACCGGGTCTTCGCCGGTCAAGAAATTCCTGGATCTGTTCTGAAGCAAGCGCAAGCCCTGCAGGACAGCCGTCTATTACAACGCCGATTCCGGGTCCATGGGATTCCCCCCATGTCGTTATGCGAAATATTTTTCCAAAAGATGAACCGCTCATATTAGTTTAGATATCTCCTTTCTGAATCTGTATACAGAGGTAATTATATAAGAAAATAGCGGTGGTTGACAAGTATATCCTTGGCTTTACTTTTTATTCTATTCGTAATATAATAGGCAGAGATTGAGTAAAGGAGAGAAAATCAGCTGATGGGCAGAAATGACGAGAATGAATCTGAATTACATCAGAAGAACGTAAATATAGATAGCGAAAGTACATATGATGATACAGACGATGTTCAGATCAGCAGCCCGGATACCGTGGCTACGGATGGGGAAGACGGGGTGGATGTTGAACTGACATCGGCTTCTGAGATTGACCTTCCGATTGAAGAGGTGTCTGAAGAACCGGAGGAAGAGGGGGCGGAGAGCACAGAGGCGCTTTCCGAGAAAAAGGTGAGAAAAAAACGAAGAGCAGCCAGAAGAAACAGAAGAAGAAAAGAAAAAAAGAGCATGGGCAAGAAGCCCTGGATTATTGCAGGAAGTATTTTAGGCGTGCTTATCATAGCATATCTGGGAGCCGCTGCCTTTTTCATGAGCCATTTCCTGGTGAATACATCGATTAACGGAAAAGATTTTTCAGGAAAGACGGTTGCTGATGTGGAGACGTATCTGAAAGAACAGGTTGCTGATTACGAGCTGACGGTCCTTGAACAGAATAATGTGTCCGACGTGATCACCGGTTCTGAGATTTCCCTTGCATATAAGGATAATTCTCAGGTGCAGGACGCTCTTGAGCAGCAGAGCCAGCTCCTGTGGATTGCATCTCTGTTTTCCAGATCTGATACAGAGGTTACGATCGAAGTAGAATATGACGAGACGGCTCTTGAGGAGAAAATCCAGAGTCTCCAGGCAGTGACGGGAGAACAGAAGGATCCGGTATCGGCACATCCGGAATATGACGGAACTTCTTTTGTTGTGGCAGAGGAGCAGTATGGTACGACGGTAGATATGGATGCACTTACAGCCAAGATCAAACAGTCGATTACTGAGTTTGCGTCCACCCTCGACATGATGGACGAAGAATGTTATGTCATGCCGAAGTATACTTCAGATTCACCGGAAGTACAGGAAGCATGTGATGAGATGAATACTTATCTGAAAGCAAGTATCACATATCCGATGGACGAGGATGTAGTAGTCGATAAGGATCTTATCTCCGAGTGGGTGAAGTATGATGATGACATGAACGTTACTCTGGATGAAGACGCCGTAAGGGCGTGGATGAGAGAGTTCGGCAGTAAATATGATACTGTGGGAACTACCAGATCACTTACAACGCCGACAGGAAAATCTGCACAGGTGTCAGGAGGAACATATGGCTGGTCCGTTGCTGAGGACAAGGAAACGGAAAAACTGATCAACAGCATCAAAAACGGAGAGGTAGTGGAGCGGGATCCCGAATATAATCAGACGGCGGCCTCTCACAGTGCTCAGGACTGGGGAAACACATATATTGAAGTAGATATTGCAGCTCAGCATATGTGGTATATTGTGGATGGATCTGTGGCGATGGAGTCTGATGTGGTTACAGGTCTTCCGGCTGATGGAAGAGACACCCCTACAGGCGTTTATTCCATATTATATACAGAGCGTGATTCTACTTTGAAAGGAGAAACGGATCCGGCGACAGGAAAGCCAAGCTATGAGACGCCGGTTGCATTTTGGATGCCGTTTACATGGCAGGGGCATGGGTTCCATGACGCTACATGGCAGCCATCCTTCGGCGGCAGCCGCTATCTGACGAACGGATCCCACGGATGCGTGAATATGCCGTACAGCAAGGCGGAGCAATTATTCGGGATGATCAGCGCGGGAACACCGGTCATAGTACACAACTAAAAAACAGAGATAGGATAAGAGATAAATGTATGAACTTCTGAAAAAAGACGGAATGGCAAAACGGGGACGTTTCCATACGGTACATGGTACGATCGAGACGCCGGTATTCATGAATGTGGGCACGGCTGCAGCGATCAAGGGTGCCGTGTCTACGGATGATCTACGCGGGATCAAGACGCAGGTGGAACTGTCAAACACATATCATCTGCATGTGCGTCCGGGAGATCAGATTGTAAAAAAGCTAGGCGGCCTGCATCGTTTTATGAACTGGGATAAACCGATACTGACAGATTCAGGCGGATTCCAGGTGTTTTCCCTGGCATCTCTCCGGAAGATTAAAGAAGAAGGCGTTCACTTCCATTCGCATATAGACGGCCGCAAGATATTCATGGGGCCTGAGGAGAGTATGCAGATACAGTCTAACCTTGCTTCTACGATCGCTATGGCATTTGACGAGTGCCCATCCAGTGTGGCAGATAAGAAATATATCCAGACTTCCGTGGAACGCACGACACGCTGGCTGAAGCGCTGCAAGGATGAGATGGCACGGCTGAATTCCCTTCCGGATACGATCAATCCTCATCAGATGCTTTTCGGCATCAATCAGGGAGGCATATATGAAGACATTCGCATTGCTCATGCACAGATGATCACAGAAGTGGGGTTGGACGGATATGCAGTAGGCGGTCTGGCGGTAGGAGAGAGCCATGAAGAAATGTATCGCATTCTGGATGCTGTAGTACCGTATCTTCCGGATGATAAGCCAACCTATCTGATGGGGGTGGGCACTCCGGCGAATATTCTGGAAGCGGTAGACAGAGGTGTTGATTTCTTCGACTGTGTATATCCGTCACGAAATGGGAGACATGGACATGTATATACCAATCACGGGAAACTGAATCTTTTTAATGCAAAATACGAACTGGATGACCGGCCTATTGAGGAAGGGTGCGGCTGTCCGGCGTGCAGAAGCTACAGCCGCGCTTATATCCGGCATCTGCTGAAAGCAAAGGAAATGCTCGGGATGCGTCTGTGTGTCCTGCATAATCTGTATTTCTATAATACAATGATGGAAGAGATCAGAGAGGCTATTGACGCCGGCACATATAAGGCATACAAAAAGAGAAAGCTGGACACGATGATGAACCCAAATGCAGATGCGTGATTTTTCTACAGGTTATTTCCAGGTTTTTGAAAATGCCTCTTGAAGAAAGCGCCGTTTTTGTGTATAGTAGACTTATTGCTGGATAGAAAGTTAGGAGGAAGTATATTATGGGTGAAATAGCTAGTATGCTGATTCTGTGGGTTGTTGTGATCGGACTGATGTGGTTCCTGCTCATGCGTCCTCAGAAAAAGGAGCAGAAGAGAGTGCAGGCGATGCTGGCATCCATGGAAGTTGGAGATACAGCACTGACAACAAGCGGATTTTACGGTGTTATTATCGATATCACAGATGACGATGTGATCGTTGAGTTCGGGAATAACAAGAACTGCCGCATTCCGATGCAGAAAGCAGCAATTGCTCAGATTGAGAAGCCAAGCGCAGAGTAAATGTGAGTGATTCTGAAACAAAAACCGGGTGGAAATCTGTCAGTATACAGATTTTTGTCCGGTTTTTCTAATAGATATATTTCAGAGTGCCCTCTATTTTTAGGCTATACTACTTGAAACAGTTTCCGAAATGAGGTATGATAAACAGTGATATTTTAGATTTGGAAGGATGAGCGGTTATGAAGAATATGAAGATCGGAGTAATAAAAGGGGATGGCATCGGCCCTGAGATCGTGGATGAGGCGATGAAAGTGCTCGACCGGATCGCAGAAGTTTACGGCCATTCCTTTTCTTATACCCAGCTTTTGATGGGCGGGGCATCTATTGATGTGAATGGTGTACCTCTCACAGATGAGACGCTGGAAGCGGCAAAGGAGAGCGATGCGGTTCTGATGGGATCGATCGGAGGAGATGCAAAGACATCTCCCTGGTATCAGTTGGAGCCGTTCAAACGTCCTGAGGCCGGATTGTTAGCCCTGCGGAAAGGTCTGAACCTGTTTGCAAATTTGAGGCCGGCTGTGCTGTATCCGGAGCTGAAAGGCGCATGCCCGCTGAAAGAAGAGATCGCAGACCGGGGATTTGATATGATGATCATGAGAGAGCTGACCGGCGGACTTTATTTCGGTAAGAGAAGCACGGAGGAAGTGGACGGCGTTCTTGTGGCAAAGGATGAGCTTACATACAGTGAGACAGAGATCCGCAGGATTGCAAAACGCGGCTTTGACATTGCCATGAAGAGACGGAAAAAAGTGACCAGCGTGGATAAGGCAAATGTACTGGATTCTTCCAGACTGTGGAGAAAAGTTGTGGAGGAAGTGGCGAAAGAGTATCCGGAAGTTACGCTGGAGCATATGCTGGTTGACAATTGTGCGATGCAGCTTGTAAAGGATCCGGCGCAGTTTGATGTGATCCTGACAGAGAATATGTTCGGAGATATTCTCTCTGACGAAGCCAGTATGGTGACAGGTTCCATCGGAATGCTCGCAAGCGCCAGCTTAAATGAGACAAAGTTCGGTCTCTATGAGCCGAGCGGCGGATCTGCGCCGGATATTGCAGGACAGGGAATTGCCAATCCGATCGCAACGGTCCTGTCAGCGGCCATGATGCTCAGATACTCTTTTGACCTTGACGAGGAGGCGGCTGCTGTAGAGAAAGCCGTATCTGAAGTATTAAAAGACGGATACCGCACGATCGATATTATGTCTGAGGGCATGAAACAGATCGGAACAAAAGAGATGGGAGACAGGATCTGCGCATATATTAAATAACGGCACCGTCTGATATATGGCCGGCGGCAGTGTGACGGCAGAAATCGGGATATATGTAGAAAACGTAAGAAAGAGAGGAATTGACAGATGAGAAGTGATACAGTGACAAAAGGTGTACAGCAGGCACCCCACAGATCTTTATTTAACGCTCTGGGCATGACGCAGGAAGAGCTTGACAGACCGCTGATCGGAGTGGTCAGCTCCTACAACGAAATCGTACCCGGACACATGAATCTTGATAAGATTACCGAAGCAGTCAAGATGGGGGTTGCCATGGCAGGCGGTACTCCGATCGTTGTTCCTGCCATCGCGGTGTGCGACGGTATTGCCATGGGGCATATCGGGATGAAGTATTCACTTGTTACAAGAGATTTGATCGCAGATTCTACGGAAGCGCTGGCAATGGCACATCAGTTTGACGGACTCGTGATGATCCCCAACTGCGACAAGAATGTGCCGGGCCTTCTGATGGCGGCGGCCCGTGTCAATATCCCGACGATTTTTGTCAGCGGCGGCCCTATGCTAGCCGGTCATGTGAAGGGCGGACGTACAAGTCTTTCCAGTATGTTCGAAGCAGTAGGAGCGCATGCGGCAGGAAAGATCACGGATGAGGATCTGTGTGAATATGAGAATAAGGCATGTCCTACCTGCGGTTCCTGTTCCGGCATGTACACTGCAAACAGCATGAACTGCCTGACGGAAGCGCTGGGAATGGGACTTCGCGGCAACGGCACGATTCCGGCCGTATATTCTGCGAGGCTGCAGCTTGCGAAACATGCGGGTATGCAGGTGATGGAACTGGTGAGAAAGAATATCAGACCTCGAGATATTATGACAGAAGACGCTATCCTCAATGCACTGACAGTAGATATGGCGCTGGGCTGTTCCACCAACAGTATGCTGCATCTTCCGGCAATCGCTCATGAAATAGGAATGGACTTTGAGATTGATTTCGCAAACAGTATCAGTGAGAAGACCCCAAACCTGTGTCATCTGGCACCGGCAGGACATACATATATAGAAGACCTTAATGAAGCCGGCGGTGTATACGCGGTCATGAATGAATTGAGCAAGAAGAATCTGTTAAATCTGGACTGCATGACAGTTACGGGAAAAACGGTAGGAGAGAACATTGCCGGATGCGAAAACCTGAATCCGGAAGTGATCCGTCCGATCGACAATCCGTACAGCGAGACCGGCGGGCTTGCTGTCCTGAAGGGAAATCTGGCCCCGGACGGAAGTGTGGTAAAACGCTCTGCTGTATGCGATGAGATGCTGGTGCATGAAGGTCCTGCAAGGATTTTCGAAAGTGATGAAGAGGCAACGGAGGCTATCAAGAGCGGAAAAATCAACCCGGGAGATGTTATTGTTATCCGCTATGAGGGTCCGAAAGGCGGACCGGGCATGAGGGAGATGCTTAATCCGACTTCTGCGATTGCAGGATACGGACTTGGATCTACAGTTGCTTTGATCACGGACGGTCGGTTTAGCGGAGCATCCCGCGGGGCCTCTATCGGGCACGTATCACCTGAAGCGGCTGTAGGCGGCCCGATCGCTCTGGTAGAAGAAGGAGATATCATCAAGATCAACATACCGGAACTGAAGCTGGAGCTTGATATTTCCGATGAAGAGATGGCTGAGAGAAAGGCAAAATGGCAGCCGAGAGAGCCGAAGGTCAAGACAGGATATCTTGCAAGATACGCTGCAATGGTGACTTCCGGCAACAAGGGAGCCATCCTTGAAGTGCCGGGGAAGAAGGAGGGCTAAGTGAAGTCCTTAAGGTGAAAGGAGCGTAAGAAAATAGCATGCAGTTAAATGGAGCTGAGATAGTAATAGAGTGCCTGAAAGAGCAGGGGGTAGACACGATATTCGGATACCCGGGCGGAGCCATCCTGAACGTGTATGACGAGCTGTATAAACATCGGGATGAGATACGGCATATCCTGACCTCTCATGAACAGGGCGCATCACATGCCGCAGACGGTTATGCACGCGCTACCGGAAAAGTCGGCGTATGCCTTGCCACCAGCGGACCGGGCGCCACAAATCTTGTGACCGGAATAGCGACAGCATATATGGATTCTATTCCGATCGTCGCAATCACATGTAATGTGGGAGTATCTCTTCTGGGAAAAGACAGTTTTCAGGAGATCGATATCACGGGCATTACTATGCCGATAACAAAATATAGTTTTATCGTGAAAGATGTGACAAAATTAGCCGACACGATCCGCAAGGCGTTCAGGATCGCAAAATCCGGAAGACCGGGGCCTGTTCTGATCGATATTCCGAAAGACGTGACAGCAGCAGTTACAGAGTATGAACACCAGGAGCTTGGGAAATATGTTCCTGAACATCCGCATATCAGTGAAGAGAAGATCAAAAGAGTGCTCTCTATGCTGGAAGAGACCAAGAGGCCGTTTGTGTTTGTCGGAGGCGGAGCTGTCCTTTCGGAAGCAAGTGAAGAACTGATGGAATTTGTAAACAAACTGAATGCACCTGTTACTGACACACTTATGGGAAAAGGTGCTTTTCCCGGAACGGATCCGCGTTATACCGGAATGCTTGGCATGCATGGCACCAAAGCTTCGAATTACGGTGTAAGCGAGTGTGATCTTCTTGTTGTGCTGGGGGCAAGGTTCAGTGACCGTGTTACGGGAAATACACAGACGTTTGCAGAAAATGCAAAAATACTTCAGATTGATATCGATGCGGCGGAAATCAACAAGAATGTTCTTGTTTCAGAGGAAATCATTGGAGATGTAAAAGAAGTTTTATCTATCCTGAATCGCAGTCTGAAACAACAGGATCATAAGGAGTGGCTTGAGAAGATTGAGGCATACAAGAAAAAATATCCTCTGAAATATCATCCCGATGTACTCACGGGCCCGTTTATTATAGAAGAAATTTACCGGCAGACAAAGGGCGATGCATTGATTGTTACGGAAGTAGGACAGCATCAGATGTGGGCAGCCCAGTATTATAAATACACAAAACCGCGTACGCTTCTTACGTCAGGCGGATTAGGAACCATGGGATATGGATTGGGAGCCTCCTTGGGGGCGAAAGTTGGCTGCCCGGATAAAACAGTGGTAAATATTGCCGGCGACGGCTGTTTTCGTATGAATATGAATGAGATCGCTACGGCGGTCAGACATAATATTCCGATTATCGAGGTTGTGGTCAACAATCATGTGCTCGGCATGGTGCGCCAGTGGCAGGATCTTTTCTATGACGAGCGCTATTCAGCTACAGTATTGCGGGATTCCGTTGATTTCGCAAAGGTGGCTGAGGCAATGGGTGCAGTCGGCATCCATGTAGAGACTCAGGATGAGTTTAAAGAGGCATTTAAAAGTGCTCTTTCGCTGAATCGGCCGGTTGTGATCGACTGTCAGATCGGCAGTGACGACAAAGTGTGGCCGATGGTAGCGCCGGGAGCAGATATCAAGGAAGCGTTTGATGAGGAGGATATGAAAAATGAGCAGAGTGTATAACTTTTCAGCAGGACCGGCAGTGCTGCCGGAGGAAGTGCTTAAAGAGGCAGCGGCAGAGATGCTGGATTACAAAGGAACCGGCATGTCGGTGATGGAGATGAGCCATCGTTCCAAAGCGTTCGAAGAGATCATCACGACGGCGGAGCAGGATCTCCGTGATCTGATGGGAATTCCGGACAATTATAAGGTGCTGTTTCTTCAGGGCGGCGCTTCCCAGCAGTTCGCCATGATTCCTATGAACCTGATGAAGAACCGTGTTGCGGATTACATCATCACAGGACAGTGGGCGAAGAAAGCGGCAAAAGAGGCTGAGAAATACGGAAAAGTCAACCGGATCGCATCCTCTGAGGATAAGACGTTTTCCTATATTCCGGACTGCTCCGATCTTCCGGTGTCGGAAAACGCGGATTATGTATATATCTGTGAGAACAACACTATCTATGGAACAAAGTTTAAAGAACTTCCGAATACAAAGGGAAAGACTCTGGTGGCGGATGTTTCTTCCTGTTTCCTGTCAGAACCGGTTGATGTGACGAAATACGGTGTGATTTACGGAGGCGTTCAGAAGAACATCGGACCTGCAGGCGTGGTCATTGTGATCATCCGGGAGGATCTGATCACGGAGGATGTGCTTCCGGGAACTCCGACCATGCTTACCTATAAGACACATGCGGACGCTAAATCTCTCTACAATACACCGCCGGCATACGGAATCTATATCTGCGGAAAGGTGTTTAAGTGGATCAAAGCTCAAGGCGGTCTTGCGGCGATGAAGGAGAAAAACGAGAAGAAAGCAAAAGTACTCTATGATTTCCTGGATCAGAGCAGACTTTTCAAGGGAACTGTAGTACAGAAAGACCGTTCTCTTATGAATGTTCCGTTTGTGACAGGAAATGCTGACATGGATGCGAAGTTCGTAAAAGAAGCAAAAGAAGCAGGACTTGAAAATCTTAAAGGACACAGAACGGTCGGCGGTATGCGCGCGAGCATCTATAATGCTATGCCGTACGATGGTGTTGTGGCACTTGTTGACTTTATGAAGAAATTTGAAGAGGAGAATCTGTAAGATGTATAAATATCATTGCCTGAATCCGATTTCGGAGATAGGACTGAGCCAGCTGGACGAGAATTATGTTGTTACGGGAGATGTTGATGAGGCGGATGCCATCCTGGTGCGCAGCGCTAAGATGCATGATATGGAATTTGGCAAGAATTTAAAGGCGATTGCCCGTGCCGGCGCGGGAGTTAATAACATTCCCCTGGATCGTTGCGCAGATGAAGGTATCGTTGTATTTAACACACCGGGAGCAAATGCGAACGGTGTAAAAGAGCTTGTGATTGCAGGTATGTTACTGGCCTCCCGCGACATCATAGGAGGCATCAACTGGGTGCAGGAGTACGAAGAGGACGGAGATATTGCAAAAATTACAGAGAAAAAGAAAAAGGCTTTTGCCGGAACCGAACTTCAAGGGAAAAAGCTCGGAGTGATCGGTCTTGGTGCGATCGGTGTCCGTGTCGCAAATGTGGCCGTTCATCTGGGAATGGACGTCTATGGATATGATCCCTATGTATCTGTAGATGCTGCATGGATGCTTTCACGCAGTATCCACCATGCGAAGACAGTGGATGAACTGTACAAAGAATGTGATTACATCACGATCCATGTGCCGGCTCTTGAGGACACAAAGGGGATGATCGATAAGAACGCTATCAGTTTGATGAAGGACGGCGTTGTGATCCTGAACCTTGCCCGTGATGTGCTGGTCAACCAGGAGGATATCGTGGATGCGCTTGTTTCCGGAAAAGTCCGCTCCTATGTAACTGATTTTCCAACAAAGGAAATCGTAGGTGTGAAAAATGCCATCGTGATCCCGCATCTGGGAGCGTCTACGGAGGAGTCCGAAGATAACTGTGCAAAGATGGCGGCGGCAGAACTGAGAGATTTTCTTGAAAACGGAAATATCACACATTCGGTTAATTATCCGGACTGCAACATGGGAGTCAAAGGCGAAGGGGAGAGGATAACGATTCTACACAAGAATATCCCGAACATGCTTGGTCAGTTCACTACACTGCTCGCTGAGAAAGACATGAATATTGCCCTTATGACAAATAAGAGCAGGAAAGAGTATGCATATACAATGATCGACGTGGATACGAAAGTGTCTGCAGAACTGGAGGAGCAGATCGCATCCGTGAGTGGAGTCCTGAAAGTAAGAGTGATTCACTAGGCCATACAAAAAGAAAACATATTATTGAGGCGGCAAAGAAGCCGGACAGATACAGAGGAATATGCTGTGTCTATCCGGCCTTTTTATTTTCTGTGATTTGATGAAGACATGCTTTAAATCGTAATATATAAATATTTCAGGTTGACAATGATTGTATTCTTGCATACAATTATACACGAATACATAATACGCTGCATGTGAAATAAATGGAGGAAGAAACAAATGGAAAACAGAAAAGTTTTTTTAAATGAACACACGAATCTCCTGGAACTAGAAGAACACATGTATCCGCTTGTGGATGTGGATACACCTAACGTGTTCCGCAATCTGTTCCGTTATGATGAAATACCGAAGATTGCGTTTAACGACAGGATCGTTCCTCATCATATGCCGGATGAGATATGGATCACGGATACCACGTTCCGGGACGGGCAGCAGTCAAGAGCTCCGTATACTACGGATCAGATAGTAACAATCTATGATTATCTGCACAGGCTGGGAGGTCCGAACGGAAAAATCCGTCAAAGTGAGTTTTTTCTCTACAGTAAAAAGGACAGGGATGCGGTGTACCGGTGTTTGGAAAAAGGATATAAATTTCCTGAAGTTACAAGCTGGATCCGAGCCAGCCGGAAAGATTTTGAACTTGTAAAAGAGATCGGACTGAAAGAGACGGGTATCCTTGTGAGCTGTTCTGACTATCATATATTTTATAAACTGAAAATGACAAGAAGACAGGCTATGGAGCATTATCTTTCTGTAGTGCGCGAGTGTATGGAGACGGGAGTGAAACCTAGATGCCACCTGGAGGACATCACAAGATCGGATATCTATGGTTTTGTGATCCCGTTCTGTGTGGAACTGATGAAGTTGATGGATGAATATCAGATACCTGTGAAAATCCGAGTCTGCGATACGATGGGATATGGAGTTAATTATCCGGGAGCTGTGATTCCCAGATCCATACCGGGCATTATATATGGTCTTATGACCCATGCAGGAGTACCAAGCGAACTCATTGAATTCCATGGACACAATGATTTCTATAAAGCAGTGAACAACTCAAGTACAGCATGGCTGTACGGTGCGAGCGGGGTCAACTGCTCCCTGTTCGGCATTGGCGAGCGCACAGGAAATACTCCACTGGAGGCGATGGTATTTGAATATGCGCAGCTTAGAGGAACCCTGGACGGTATGGATACGACGGTGATCACGGAGCTGGCAGAATATTATGAAAAGGAAATAGGATATCA
>DWXI01000012.1 GCA_019119265.1 Candidatus Mediterraneibacter intestinigallinarum
GAGAAGATCATCTTTACGGGGATGATAGATGAATATTTTGACTATAAACTTGGTGCATTGGAATATCGTTCAGTGCGATTTGAGACAGAAGTACTGGACTGCGGTAACTATCAGGGAAATGCTGTGGTCAACTATACGGATCGTGACGTGCCGTATACACGAATCATCGAGCACAAGCATTTCGAGTTTGGCACACAGGAGAAGACTGTGATATCCCGGGAATATTCAACGGAGTGGAGCGTGGGGATGGAGCCTTATTATCCGGTTAATGATGAGAAGAATAATACGCTTTTTCAGAAATACAAAGAGCTTGCAGAGCTTGAAAGTAATGTGATTTTCGGCGGAAGGCTCGGAGATTACAAATACTATGATATGGATAAGGTGATCGCTGCGGCGCTGGATCGTCTGCGGACAATGGAAGAATGATAAGTCCGCTCTGGTTGGAAATAGAACCCCAAATAATGCTTGCATTTTTGCCGGGCATCGAGTATGATACTACTACTTAGATCGCTCTGATCTGATTCAAAAATCTTTATCATCAGTTTCTGATGGGTTTCGTTGGAAAATGGATGTATTGAAGCCGACGCGGGAGTTGAGGGACTCCGGCGTCGGCCGAATTGTACAGCCGAAGAAAAGTGCATATGGAAAAAATGTATGAAGTTCTGAAATTTATCGAACATGGCGCACACTGCAGACAGAGTATGGACTGTATACAGGGAACAGTTCTGCTTAACTATCTGAAGGAAAATTCTCAGATAGACAAGACAACGTTGATAAGGTGGTTTCGAGAACTGGCAGTCTGTATGGACCAGTATCACAGAAGTCACAGCAGACAGAACTACCGATATCTCAATCCCTGCAGCATTGTAGTTTCAGAAGAAGGAACCCTTTTTCTGCTGGACATGGAGTCGGCGGAAAATGAACCTGTTATGAAACGGATGCAGAAGAGGGCGGTGCGAAGTCATTTTGTGAAACCTGTATATGAGATAGGAACAGGGAAGAATAATGAGGCGGATCTGTTCGCTTACGGGAAAACGATTCAGTTTATCCTGGCATATACAGATGTGCAGCCGGTACTGAACAGGTGGGAAGAAGGGCGTCTGTCCAGGATTATCGGCCGATGTACGGGAGAGTATGGAAGAAAATATGACGACCTGCGCCAGGTCCTTAATGATCTGCCGGGAGTTCCGAAAATCAGATCACATAGAAGCGTGCAGATCGGATGCCTGAGCAGATCAGTCAGAGCGGTTATGGCGGGCGTGGCGTTGTGTCTGTTTTTGGGAATTCTTCTGGGTGTGGGGAGAAAGGGGATAATCTACAGCCGGGATACGCAGCTTCAGGCATTGGCTGCAGATCAGGATGTTCAGGAGCAGATATCTGAGACGTATCATTTTTGTGACGCAGTCATAAGAACAGGGCGAGCTGCGAACAGCCTGGCCGGAACGTTAAAAGAGCAGGAACTTCTTCGGGAAACGATAGGAGTATATGACCGGCTGATTATTCTTGAAGATGACAAAGAAAAGGTTAAGGAGGCTGCGCTGAAAAAAATGAAACTGGAAATGGAACGTGGGGATTATGAGCAGGCACTGAAGACAGCGGAAGCTGCATCGGAAAAAATAGGCGGAGCGGAAGAACTGGCAAAAATAGCCCGGAAATATGATAAAAAATGATGTATCGGACATAAGAAATCCGGGGTGCTGTAGTGGCATCCCGGAAAGCTTTATAAAAGGGAGGATGCCGGGCAGCTGATCGGCTCAGCTCCCGGCATGTATTATGAAAAAGTTTATTCAAAATAACTTGTCAGCGTCTTGTTTAAGTGTTGTTTCTTTGTTTGTTTCGATGGTTTTAGTATAGGGGAGAGAAATGAAGAAAACGTGATAAGATAATGAAAGATTTTTAAATGATAAATGAACAAATTATGAACGCAAGAAAACAGTAAAAGACCGATGGGGGAGCCATCGGTCTTTTGAGGGGAGTATAAATAATTAATAAGGGGTTGTAGAAAGTAACCTTTCTACATTGAACAGTATAATATACGGAATTGGAAAAAGCAAGAAAAAGTTTTGAAAAATACGAAATTCACAAATTCTCTCCCAGATGTAGAAAAATCTCTGTTCGTGAGCGCATAAAAGCGCATGAAAGAGACATACTAACACTGAACCAAAAAACAGGAGGGATTACTCATGGCAAAGAACTATAGTAATACAAACAATTCAAACAAAAATGCAAACTCAAAGAACAGTAATTCTTATGGAGATACACAGAGCAAGAACAAAAACTCCAATAAGAACAGCAGCAATTCACGTTCAAATGTTTCCGACAGCAGAAACTGCGGAAGAAATATGAACGAATATGATGAGTCAGACCGTTATTAGTCAGAACGGAAGTCATATCTGAATATGCTGTAAAATGACGGATGGGGCAGGTAAAGTTCAACTTTACTCTGCCCCTGATTTATAGTAATATGTATACAGACAAAAAATAAGGACGGAAAAATTCATGGATAAAATGGAATGGATCGCGCCCTGTCACTTTGGTCTGGAATCTGTCCTGAAGCGTGAAATACAGGACCTAGGATACGAGATCGTACAGGTTGAAGACGGAAGAGTGACTTTCAGCGGCGGAACGGACGTTGTGTGCAGAGCGAACATTTTCCTTCGTACTGCAGAACGGATCCTGCTTAAGGCAGCCAGTTTCAGGGCGGAGACATTTGATGAATTGTTTGAAAAGACAAAAGCCGTGCCATGGGAGAATTACATACCCCGTGACGGAAAGTTCTGGGTGGCAAAAGCAGCATCGGTAAAGAGCAGACTGTTCAGTCCGTCTGACATACAGTCTGTCATGAAAAAGGCCATGGTGGAACGGCTGAAATCCAGATATCATATCCAATGGTTCCCGGAAACAGGAGCTTCTTATCCGGTACGTGTATTTCTTATGAAAGATACAGTGACGGCCGCTCTTGATACGACCGGGATTTCTCTTCATAAACGAGGGTACCGGCCGGTGGCGGGAAAAGCTCCTATAGCGGAGAATCTGGCGGCCGCGCTGATTATGCTCACGCCTTGGAAGAAAGACAGGATCTTGGTGGATCCATTCTGCGGCAGCGGTACATTTCCTATTGAGGCGGCAATGATGGCGGCAAATATCGCGCCAGGTATGAATCGCTCGTTTACAGCAGAATCATGGACCAATATAATTCCTAAAAAGGGGTGGTATGATGCGGTCGATGAGGCGCAGGATCTTATAGATGACAAAATAGATACGGACATACAGGGATACGATGCGGATGCAGGGGTACTCCGGACTGCTCGCAGGAATGCGGAAGAAGCCGGCGTCAGCCACCTGATTCATTTCCAGCAGAGAGAAGTGAAGGATTTAAACCATCCGAAGAAATACGGTTTCGTGATTACAAACCCGCCTTATGGAGAGAGACTTGAAGAAAAAGAGAGCCTGCCCCGGATATACAGGGAGTTTGGAGAGGCGTTCCGAAGACTGGACAGTTGGTCGGCTTATATGATCACAAGTTATGAAGATGCAGAACGTTATTTTGGGAGAAAAGCGGATAAAAACAGAAAAATATACAATGGGATGATCAGGACCTATTTCTATCAGTTTCCGGGTTCCAGACCGCCCAGACAGAAGAAAACAGAGGTTACGGGAAAAGATGAAAAAAAGAATCATATTTGCGACGGGAAATGAAAATAAGATGAAAGAGATACGCATGATCCTGAAAGATCTGGGATCGGAGATCCTGTCTATGAAAGAAGCAGGAGTCGATGCAGACATTGTAGAAGACGGGATGACATTTGAGGAGAATGCAGAGATCAAGGCGAGAGCTGTCGCCAGAATTCTGACGAATGATATTGTTCTTGCCGATGATTCCGGCCTGGAGATTGATTATTTGGATAAAGCGCCGGGAATTTATTCGGCAAGATTTGCAGGAGAGGATACTTCTTATGATATCAAGAATCGGATTCTGCTTGATCGGCTTGAAGGGATACCGGAGGAAGAACGGACTGCGAGGTTTGTTTGCGCGGTAGCGGCTGTATTTCCTGATGGAACGGTATCAACGGTCAGAAAGACGATAGAGGGAAGAATCGCGCAGGAGTCCGCAGGGAGCAACGGCTTTGGTTATGATCCGATTTTTTATGTGCCTGAATATGGCTGTACGACAGCTGAGATGACTCCGGATCAGAAGAACGAGCTTAGCCATCGGGGGAAAGCGCTCCGGGCGATGAGAGATATATTAAAAGAAAAAATGAGCGAGGGCATATAATGAAGATACTGGTTGTCAGTGATACACACGGCAGACATGCAAATCTGGATCGTGCGCTGAAAGAAACAGGAGAGATCGATGGATTCATCCACCTCGGTGATATTGAGGGAGGAGAAGATTATATAGATTCGGTTGTCAGCTGTGAGAAACATATGGTTCGGGGGAACAATGACTTCTTTTCTGATTTACCCAGAGAGGAAGAATTTTATCTTGGAAAATATAAGGTGTTCATAACTCATGGACATGCTTATTACGCATCGCTTGATCCGGAATATATTTATGAAGAAGGAATGGCAAGAAAAGCGGATATAGTGATGTTTGGTCATACGCACAGGCCATATTTTGAACAGAGAGAAGGAATAACGATAGTCAATCCGGGCAGTATTTCATATCCGCGCCAGGAGAATAGAAAAGGCAGCTATATGGTTATGGAGATCTTGCCTGACGGAACGATTACATATGACCAGAGATACCTTGGGTGATGGAGTAAAAAGGATTTTGAGAAAAATATAAAAAGTTGTTGACATTGGTAAAACCTTATAATATAATAGTCAATGCGCTACGGGAAAGACAGGATACGTAGTAATTTGGCGGGGTGTGGCTCAGCTTGGCTAGAGCGCCTGGTTTGGGACCAGGAGGTCGCAGGTTCGAATCCTGTCACCCCGATATGTGCGGGTGTAGTTCAATGGTAGAACACCAGCCTTCCAAGCTGGATACGTGAGTTCGATTCTCATCACCCGCTTTTCCTGTGAAAATCAGGAAGAGCAAATGAATATTTGCATCAGAGTCTGTAGCTCAGCTGGATAGAGCAACGGCCTTCTAAGCCGTAGGTCGTGGGTTCGAATCCCCCCAGGCTCGTTATGGTGGGTATGGTGCAGTTGGTTAGCGCGCCAGATTGTGGTTCTGGATATCGTG
>DWXI01000167.1 GCA_019119265.1 Candidatus Mediterraneibacter intestinigallinarum
CAGAAAGACTACAGAAAATCGTCCGCTTACTTTCACGGCGTCAATCTGTGACGCGTCAATTTCCTGCGCAGGGATCAGTTCATGCTCAACTCTCTGCGGAATGCCGGTATCTTCCATATCTGAAAGACAGATCCAGATATCTCTCGTGCCGTGCATATACGCCCTATATCCCCACAGACGTCCATCGGGATCCTTATAGAATGTCGTAATTTCATAATCGTCCGTTACAGAGGCATCAGGCCGGTCTATAACGCCGGATTCCGGATAAGACCATGATACAAATTCTGTTCCGTAGGAAAGCAGATACGGCTCATCTTCATATATTTCATCGGAATGTTCCTCCATAAATTCCGGAGTTCCGTATTCCAGATACAGATCCGCCATAAGAATCCATTTATCCAAGGATTCTGCCAGTCCCCACTCAATTCCATCTTTGTCAGTATAGACAAAAGAAATATAGATCTTCTCCCCCTCCTGTGCCCTCTGATTACCTGTAACAAGATTCGGAGCATCCCACAGATATGTATCCGCTCCCGCTATACACGATCGGTCAAAATATGAGCACTCGTCACTATGTCTCCCGTAGAAATCATTGTCAGGCTCAAAAATAACATCAGCCGATGCCGAAAGCGGGTGTGCAAAGACAAATACGACAATACAGACAGATATTACCATTCTCAAAAAGACTTTTCTTTTTCTGTCATGTTCCGTCTTCATAACCTATCCTCCCTGTTGCATCAGCATTGAAACAACCAATCCCGCGCCAAATGAAATTGCATTCAGTACAAGCGCCATTCTCCATGGACCGTACTCTCTTTCCTGCCATATCATACATTTCCGGAACAAGAACCCCTCTGAAATAAAAACAAGCGCCTCTGCAGCCAATACTGCCGCATTAAACGGAATCCTGGTGTAAGCAGGAAGCATCAGGCTGAGAAGGACAGCTAAAGGATTTGTGACAGTATTGACGAGAAGGAGAAGTATCTGCTCTTTTTTCTCTATACCGAAGAAAAGTCTGGCCGCCCCGCCTTCAACCACAACTGTCAGTATCCATGACAAGATAAATAATATACATAATTGGATCATCGCAGTTTCCTCATACTATAAGAGTATCTCCTGTACAGATTTGTTGCATCCTATTTGATAACATTTTACCGGCGGTAATCTTCTCTTATAAAAGGCTCATCTACTTTTGCATCTGTCAGGATTCCGTATTTCTGAGGATGCCGGTACGCATTACCGTGCACTTCACTCTTACGGTAATCCCGCAGCTGCTCAAGGTCAAGCTCTGCAATATAAATTCCCTCGCTGTTGTCTGCTTCCAGAATACACATATCCCGCGAACCCGCCATATCCGGCAGATACGCCACTCCGTCAAAAACTGTCGATCCTCCATTACAGTCCGGAACATTCTCCGGATAATTGCAGGTGGCAACAGCCAGCATGTTTTCATAAGCTCTTGCCCGAAGCTGCGAGAGACGGTTTATTTCCATAGGGCAGGCATTTGGCACAAGGATCAGCTCTGCTCCCTGAAGCATCAGAATCCGGGCACTCTCCGGGAATTCCCGGTCATAACAGATCATAGCTCCGACTTTCACAATACCCTGCGCCGTGTCAAGATCTGTAACATAAAATGCTTCTCCGGGCGTCAAATTTCTCTCCACACTGAAATCGCACGTATGTACTTTCGCATAGGTAAGCTTTTTGCCGCCGTGCCGGTCAAATAGAATCAGTGTATTACGAGCGCCGTCTTTGTATTTTTCGAGCAGAGTGATACCGATTGCCATATCGAGTTCTTCTGCGAGATATCGAAAGCCGTCCACAAAAGAACTGTCTGCCGATACTGCATCTTCCATCCATTCATGTACAGGGCGGGAATAAATATCATACCCGCAGCTCCACATTTCCGGAAAGAGAGCAATATCAGCTTCCATTTTCTTTGCCTGCCTGCAGGACTGTATTCCCTTTTCAAGATTATTGTCCAGCGAGCCGCAGGGTGTGAGCTGTAGCAGAGCAATTTTCAATCTTTTCATAAATCATCATTCCTTTAAATTTAGCTGTTACGTTACGGAATTACAGCATACTTTATAACGTGATCTTTCTTATCTTCAAACACGTCATACGCTTCCATAATTTCATCCAATCTGCACCGGTGAGTAATAAGAAATCCCGCGTCAAGCTTCCCACAGGAAGTCAGATCCATAATCTCCTGGCAATAACTGCCGTCCACACCGCCTGTCTTGAACACGAGATTCTTACCATACATATCGGGCAGCGGAAGCATCTGCGGCTCCTCGTACATAGCGACTACTACCACGACTGCGTTTAGTCTCGCAATCTTCCACGCAGTCTGGAATGTGTCCTTTCCTCCAGCTACTTCAAATACAGTGTCTGCACCCCGGCCATCTGATTCTTTTTTAATCCGTTTTTCAAGATCGTCTCTTCCCGGCACAAGTGTAAGATCTGCCAGACCTTTTTCTCTTGCAAGATTCAGTCTATATTCATCCGTATCTATGGCGATGATCTTAGCCGGCGTATACAGCCGGGCACACAGCATCGTACATAATCCTGTAGGACCTGCGCCGATCACAGCCACTGTATCTGCTGGTTTTATCTCACCGATCCTGGCAGCCCAGTAACCTGTGGACAAAACATCTCCGTTAAAGAGCGCCTGTTCGTCCGTCACATGGTCCGGTATAACAGTGAGTCCGTTATCTGCAAACGGGATTCTCGCATATTCAGCCTGGCCACCGTCAATGCGGCATCCAAGCGCCCATCCGCCGTGCTCATCTGTACAATTGTTTACAAATCCCCTTTTACAAAAGAAACACTCGCCGCAGAAAGTCTCTACATTTACTGCAACCCGGTCGCCCGGTTTTACTTTCTTGACAGCGCTGCCAACTTCTATAACTTTACCAACGAACTCATGCCCCAGTATCGTTCCCGGAACTGCCCGCGGCACCGCGCCGTGTTTAATGTGAATATCACTGGAACAGATCGTTGTCAGCGTCACTTTCACGATCGCATCCCTGTCGTCTATGATTTTCGGTACAGGACGCTCTTCAAGAGCAATCTGTCCCTTTCCTTTATAAACCACTGCTTTCATGTCTATGCACCTCACATTATTTTGCAGCTTTTCTTTTTATGTATCAGATTTCAACACTGTCTGTTTCAGTTCTTCTTTCAGATTATCCTTTTTACTGCAAAGATCATTATCCATCTCATTTAACTGTCCGAGAATCTTCTGAATCTGATCACTTGTCTGCATAGTCCTATTCCGCGAGTCGTTAATCTTGTCATAAACCATCCAGTCCGTGAACAATCCGTCAAAAAAATAATCGGCAAAGTGCAGGAAATCCCCGATTTCCACATACAAATTACCTGATATTCTCTCTGTAACATCTGCGAGTTCTGTCCGGAATCCCCGTAGTGCATTCTGGAGATCCTGTATCTGATCTTGTACTTTATTAAGCTTGTCATACTTTGCCATGTCTGCAATAAGACCTCCGCCCATCAGGTCAAATGTACTCCAGTTCTTTGCACTGTTCAGATCTTCCAGAATCTTCCGCGAGATATAAAATGCCTGGTTTCCCGCATTTATCGCTTCCTGTATCTCTTTCTGCTGATTTTCAAGAAATGCTATCTCGTTTTCGATCTGCATGATCCTGCCTGCTTCCGGCACGCCGGACTGTTTGATCTGTTCTGTCTTTTCTTTCAGCACTCTTTCGTATTGCTGTTCGCAGTCCTGAAGGTCAGAAAGCCGTCTCTGACAATACTCTATATCATTATTTACAGCTTGAAGTTCATTTTTTGCCGCATCGTATTTCACCGCTGCCGCATAGGCTTCTGCTTCTTCTTTCGTCAGTTTTTCACGCATTTTCCCGGTTGCTCTGTAAAAGAATGCTGTAAGACTTCTGCCGTTGAGACGATCGACGTCGTCCTGTTCCTTTCGCATAATCTTTTCCAGTTCATCTGTTCTTTTTTCCAAGTCTGACTGCTGAAGAAACAGATCTGACAGTTTTGCATCTGTCCTCTGTTTTTCCATGATCTCCGACTGAAGACGTTGAAGTTCGCTGTCATAGTAATTCATATCAATCCCCCGTATCTGCCTATCACAATTTTTCAAGATCCGTTGATTTCAATTTATTTACGGTATCATACATAATAGCAAGACATTTCTCAAACTCTTCTTTTGACACAGTATAAAAATCATCACCCGGATATCG
>DWXI01000168.1 GCA_019119265.1 Candidatus Mediterraneibacter intestinigallinarum
CTCCTTTGTAATGTATTTACGCTTCATAGCGTATGGATACATTATAAAGAAAATCGGTATCCTTTGACCGGAATCACGGTATTCAATGCCCAGAATTGCGGTATCCATCAAAGCGGAATCACGGTACTGTGTTTCCGGAATGACGGTTCAGAATCGCCCGGAATACTCAGAATTGGCATTATGAGGATCGGGTAAATTTATAAATCAATTTTCTACTTGATGACTGCGGAAAGTTCTATATGTTAATACTGTAAAACCAACACTTAAAACGCATAACAACAAGAGCGAAAGGTATACTGATTGAATTTCAAAGTTCCCAATGCTGACTGTACAATAAGTTGAGCATAAAGTCCTCACACTAATGATCTGACTATACGTGAATCTTAAAATATTTGTAATTGGCGCCTGTTCATTTCCTACAGTTAAGTATGTAAGAAATGGAACAAAAGCAATCGCCATGGAGATCATCGAAGATACAGCGGAATGTTTACATTTTGACGAAATAAACAATGCAAAGATGCAGTATCCAATACAGCCCAAAAGAGAAACTGCCAACATGACTATTACATATTGCAAAACAGTATAATCAAAAGGTGATGTAATATAGGTAAATGGATCTCCTGCGGTAAAGACGAAGCTCGCATCAAGGTCTCCAATACCGTACGCTGCGATTGTCTGAATCATAAAAACCATAATAATTACTATATGCGCAAGTATTGTTATAATAAACGATGCAAACAATTTTGAGATTATGACTTTTCGTTTACCATTCTTAGTTGCCAAAAGCAATCCATCCATTTTGTTTTCATATTCCGTAGTAAATACAGGGCCAATCAAAAACGAAATAATAAAACAAATAATCAATGGAAAAAATCGGCTAATGAAATTTTCCATAAAGCCATAAGAGATTGTGTCACCTATTACGATTGTGCTGGGAGTAATCCCATACTCTGCAAGACGTTCTTTTCTTACCTCATCACATATGTTTAAGATGAAACAAGTTTTCACCTCCCTAATAATATAACGGGAATTTGTCGAAAAAGATTTATTTGGTACATAAACTCCTATAAAGATTATATGTTCAAAAAAGCTGCGTTCCCACTACAGGAGCGCAGCCAGTTTTTTCACATCTTCCATTTTTGTCGCCCAGCTCGTCGCGAACCGCACGACCGTGTGGGTATCATCTTTCTTTTCCCAGTAACTGAACACTACATTTTCTTTTAGTCTCTCTATCTGAGAATCTTCCAGCACCACGAAGATCTGATTCGTAGGTGAATCAATAAAGAATTCATACCCTTTCTCCCGCAGTACCTGTTTCAACTCATTTGCAGTGTCTATTGCGTTTTTCCCAATCTTCAGATAAAGGTCGTCAGTAAAGAGTGCGTCAAACTGTACGCCGGTCAGTCGTCCTTTTGCAAGGAGCGCCCCTCTCTGCTTTACCTTTGTCACAAAATGAAGCGGTGTGTTCTCTTTCGGGAAAACAACAGCTTCCCCGCAGAGAGCCCCCACTTTCGTTCCGCCAATGTAGAACACATCACAGTATTCGGCAACGTCCTCAAGCGTCAAATCCGTCTCCGCTGCGGCAAGCGCATATCCGAGGCGAGCCCCGTCCAGATAGAGGGGGAGCCTGTATTCGCTGCATACGGCTGATAACTCTGCCAGTTCCCCTTTTATATAAAGTGTACCGTATTCCGTCGGATGAGAAATGTAGACCATTCCCGGAAAGACCATGTGCTCATGGTTTTCATCTCCATAAAAGGAGCTAAGGTATTCTTCAAGATCCGCTGCAGATATTTTCCCGTCTGTCTGTGGCAATGTAAGAACTTTATGTCCGGTCCACTCTATTGCTCCGGCCTCATGGGTGCCCACGTGCCCTGTCTCCGCCGCGATCACGCCTTCATGAGAGTCCAGCATGGAACTGATTACGATCTGATTTGTCTGCGTGCCTCCGGTCAGGAAATACACTTCTGCCTCCGGACATTCACAGGCAGCACAGATCTTCTCCTTTGCGGATGCAGTATACCGGTCTGTTCCATATCCGGGAAGCTGTTCCATATTTGTCTCGATCAGACGCTTTAACACTTCTTCATGAGCACCTTCTGAATAATCATTTTCGAAATAAAGCATTATCAGTCCGCCTTTCTCCGCGCTGCTATCCGTTTCTTCCTAACACTGTACCCGAATGTTCCCAGCTTCTTTCCCAAATCCAGATATTCCCCATGGGAATAGGCTATCAGTCCGGTGCGGTTCAGGTCGAATTTACCTTTTTCGTCCATATATGCTTCGTCCACCTGCACTGCCGTCACTTCCGCGAGGAACATATGATGGCTGCCCAACTCCTGGATGCTTTTCACCTTACATTCGATATTAACCGGAGCCTCTTCGATCACAGGCGCATACTTCAAAGACGATGCTCCGCTCTTTGTCAGCCGGCACTCTTTCCACTTGTCCACTTCCCTGCCTGAACGGACGCCGCAGTAGTCTGTAGCATGGGCAAGTTTTTTTGTGGTCAGGTTAATAACGAACTCCCCACTCTCCTTTATCATGTGATAGGAATACCTCTCCGGGCGGACTGATATATATGCCATAGGCGGATTCGTACATACTGTTCCCGTCCATGCAACTGTCAGTATATTGCTGTTTCCCTTTTTATCCGCCGTACTCACCATGACAGCAGGCAGGGGATAGACCATATTCCCCGGTTTCCATGTCTGTTTTGTCATATTTAGTCTCCTACTGCTGAAGCGCCCCTACCAGAGTAGGCACAAGCTGTTTCTTCCTGGATACCACGCCCCTGAGCATGATCGTCTCCGTATCCTCCGGCAGGTCATACGCACTTAATATCTTCTCTCTCGCCTCCGGTCCGCAACAGAGAAGCTCGGAAGATTCAGTAATGATGTTGGTCAGCATAAAGAAGATCATATTAAGGCCGTGATTACTGCGGGCTTTCTCCAGATGAGGCTGCACGATCCTTCGGATCTCTTTCAGTTCATCCTCACTCATAGAGTTGACCTGTCCTACTCCGAATACAGTATCGTTCACTGTGAACTGCTTAAAGTCGAGGAAACAGATTTCTTCCGCGCTCTTGCCTTTCAGATTACTTCCTGCATTAAACATCTCCTGCGCCAGCGACTCCACATTCACACCTGCAATCCCGGCAAGTCTTCGCGCCGAGTTTTCGTCAAGCGGCGTGCATGTAGGCGATCGGAACATCAGTGTATCCGAAATAATAGCGGAACACAACAAAGCGGCAATGACCGGCTCCACTATGACGTCTGCCTCCTGATACATCTGATAGACAATCGTGGCGGTGCATCCTACCGGCTGGTTACGGAAAAATACCGGTCCCATAGTTTCTATGCTGCTCAGTCTGTGATGATCAATGATCTCAAGCACTTCTGCCTCTTCCACTCCATCCACTGCCTGATTCTTTTCATTATGATCCACAAGAATAACCTGCTTTTTCCTCACATTCAGAAGGCGTCGTCTGGAGATCAGTCCGAGGAACTTTCCTTTATTGTCGACGATCGGGAAATCACGGAACCGTTTACGCGCCATGACCTCTTTCACATCATCCACGTAATCCTTCATCTTAAACGTGACAAGATTTTCTTTCGTCATAAAATATTTTACCGGAATACTCTGATTGATATGCTGAGCCGCCGTAAATGTATCGTGAGGCGTGCGTATGATCACAATCTGTTTCTCTTCCGCCTGCTTCAGTATATGTTCTGATACAGGCGCATTCTGACAGACTACCATACAGCTGGCGGATACATCAATAGCACACTGTTGCGCGTCTTTTCGATCGCCCATGATCACAAGGTCATCTTTATTGATAAAATCAGACATCAGTATCCTGCTTGATGCAGCGATCACAACCTTTCCTTTCAGCAGATAGCTGTGTTCATTCCCCGTGAGTACTTCTCCTTCCACTGCCTGCGCAATATTGCGGTACTGCGTTCTTGCCTTGGAAATAATGGTGCTGTCATATACTTCCATGTAGGTCTTGGCAATATCACCGATCGTAATAACGCCCTCCAGTTTCCCGTCACGGGTCACCGGCAGCGTATGTATATTAGACTCCTGCATCTTCTCCCATGCGGCCCGTATGGAAACACTGCTCTTCAGACCGTCCACTTCTTTCAGCTCAACATCCTTGATCTGCTCCCTGAGATCGGACAGCAGACGGGGGATCTTTACTCCGAAACGTTCAAGAACATATTGAGTCTCTTCATTCAGCTGACCGGCTCTCCGGGCCTCATGCGGTATTCCCATAAGCTTTGTCTTCAAGGCCGCGTAGGCGATAGCAGAACAGATAGAATCCGTATCCGGATTCTTATGTCCGACTACATATACTTTTCTTTCTTTTTCTCTGCCCATATATTTTTACTCCAATCTTTTTCACATTAATGTTATACATGTGTATATCAATGTTATTATTCAGAATCTCTTATTACAGATTGCCATTTTTTTCATAGATAGTCAAGCCACAGTTGTTTTTTCTGCCTGTTTTATGGTATAATGGTCGCGCAAAGCGCGATCCGTACCGACTGATTGTGTTAAAAATCTAAGTAAGTTGAGGTGCTGTACAATGAGCGAAGAAATGAGAGAAGAATTACAGGAAAATGAAACTGTTGAAACTATGGCTGATTACGAAGATCATATTGATGACGCGAATCCATGGAACAGAGTTACCGAATATATGGAGAACAAAACAGTTCTCCCCGTCAAAGTCGAAGGCGTCGTAAACGGCGGTGTGATCTGTATGGTCGAAGGACTCAGGGGATTTGTTCCTGCTTCCAAGCTTTCCCTTACCTATATTGAAGATCTCGAGGCATATCTTCTGAAAGATATCGAAGTACAGGTAATTGACGTAGATCAGGCTAATAACCGTCTCGTGCTCTCCGCACGCGAGATCCTGAAAGAAAAAGAAAGAAAAGCCCG
>DWXI01000169.1 GCA_019119265.1 Candidatus Mediterraneibacter intestinigallinarum
AGTTCTGCAACAGTAGGCATTCCGACCGCGTCCTCAACTAATGCGATACGTTTGAGTGAATATCTTAATTCGTAATGTTTCCCACCGATATTAAGCATCATCTGCCACACCTTCCGTCTCTGTCTCAAACATATACGGGCAATCCCGTTCCAACGCCTGCAATACTGCCCCGGTAACTGTTGTATATCCTACATTCTGTATCAGAGCTTTTGCCATATCCTGTCCGGTCTTTGCGTTCACATATCTGCCCGATCCTTTCTCCTGCAGACCATACGCAGTATAGTTCATGAGAGAGGAAATCCCGAGTGTTCCCCGGTATCGTATGAGATCTGCCATCATAGGGGATCCGCATACATTCTCGATCATCGCTACTCTGTCAATATCGTATTTCAGTTCATATTCTTTCCCATTAATTTCAAACATTCTGTTAATCTCCTTTTCTAAAATCTTCTTTTTCTGACAAAAAGCTGCGGATGTTCCGCAATCAGTCTCAGCCGTGTTTCGCGGTCTTTCACATTCAGTATTTTTTCTTTTGTCCACATATCAACATTTCCATAACTTGCCTTTGGTGGATGACCGCTCAGAGCTTTTTTGATCTCAGTTATCATATAGTCATTAAAGAGCTGGCAAAGGATCAATGTGTTAGAAATGGTTTCTTCCTTGTCCTCTTTTACGGCATACTCGATAAGATCGTCTGACGGTTTGTACCTGAAATTCCCTGCAATCTCACGGGCTTCGCTGCGGTTTTCCTCTAATGCAAGTTCTTTTTTCATTTCAGAGATTTCTGACTCCAGACGCTCAACCTCAGTCGGAGCCTTGCGCTCTTTATCCTTCTGCTCTTCCCATCCGTTTCGAGCCTCATTAAGTGCGGACTGGATCGCCCTGTTGACTCGCCTGTCAAATTCACTCTGAAAATTGAATCTCTTTAACGCTTCATCAAATGTCATCTGATCCTTATCGCTATCCTGCTGATCTGTCTGAGCATCCTGTAAAGTACCGTGTGGCTCTTTATCCGCCTCTTCCGCGGGCTTTTCCTCTTCGTTGGATTCATTTATCACCTGCGGATTTTCTGCTGATTCTTGGGGCTTCTCAGCCGTCATATTGGCGTTAACAACAGTCTCCTTTGCTTTATTCCTCATTACTCGGCTCTCCTATCTGTTCCGAGGTTTGGACGAATAGCGTTCCATTTCCCTCTATAGTCTCCGGAGCTTCATCATCATGTCTCATGAATACTACCGGATTTTCTTCAATCATTTTCAATCTGACAGTACGGTCTTTAATCGCCACGATCGCATCTTTAAGCTCATCGGGATCCGTGATGTCAGCAAGATGCTTTCTCGCGTCTGTAATCGCTTTATCTTTCCGTTTTTTTACCGGTTTCTTCCGCTCCCACGGGTTACTTGGTACACAGCTTTTAAATGCCTCAGGGAACGCCTCTATAAGCCTCTGGCGCATCCGTGCGCCGCCGTCTTTGTCTCTGATCGCAAGGATGGCTTTTCTCTTTGCCTCCGGTGTTACGATCTCTCCGATCCGGGCAGATTGTTCCTCAAACATTGATTCAAATACCGGATCTGATTTATCAGGATTCATCATTTCATGCTTGATCCGATCTTCTTCGCTCCAGTTCTCCGGGTTAAATGCCTCCGGATGCCTGCGGATCATCTCACGCCTTACAGCAACATCCTGAATAGACATGATCTGCTCTTTTGTGACCTTTTCCTCCGGCGCTTTCATCCCTTCACTTATCGCATCCCTGATGCCACTCATGGATTCCTTCAACGCCTCTGATACAATCTGAGCAACTTCTTTTTTATCTTCACTTGTCAGCATCTTTAAATTTCTCCTTTCTTTACTGGCCTTACCTTTGCAGCTACTTTGCCGCGATCGTCTGTTTTATCGCTTTCCTCAAATGTCACCGTCTGCCCGCTCTTCAGATACCGAAAACCGGGCATAAGGATAGAGGTGTGATGCACAAAGTAGCTTTCTCCGTCCTCGCCTAAGATGAACCCGTATCCACGCTCAGGCTTAAACATTGTAACTGTTCCTTGCATTGCTTCTCCTTTCCGCTGACCACAAAAAAAGGACGCAGGAACAACTTGACGCAAAATTGCGTTCAGTCATTTCCCACGCCCTTTCGGACTTACAACTTTCCGTTGCGGTACTGCTATATTTATTCTAAAACAATTATATCATGTATGCCGGGGGGTATGCAACGAAAAAGTCATATATTATGCCGGTTTACGCTTATTTTCTGTGACAGAAAGCGCGCATAAATCCTCACTTTTGATATCAATATACGCAAGACGATAATCCCCTTTATCCTGCCGTTTTATTCTTCCCACAGGCTCCGGGAGTGCTTTCATCAGCCCCCGGAGTTCTGCGTCATCTCTGTAAGATACTCTAAGCCGCGTGATCAGTCTTATCACCTGCCCTTATCTTTGCTTATTAGCTTTCTTGCAAACCTGTTTACGAGTTCCAAGCTCTCCATATCGAGCACATATATCGCCGTAATGATTGACAGATACAGATTCTCTCCCGTTCCTTCCGGTTTTATATCATGAGTGTATTCGCTGTTCACGTACCGGAAAATTCTGTTCAGTCTCCCGGTATCATCAATACGCTCTGTAAGCATATGTATCGCTGATTTAAGCTCTTTAGTATCTGATACTCTGATTTCTACGCTCATAATCTGTCTCCTTCCCTCCCGCCGCCCTGGTTCTGCTGTTGGCGCAGCTCCCCAGGGAGGGCGGTTCTTATTCTTTCATGCTCCGGCAGTATTGCCGCACGCCGGAGCGCCGTTCATTCTCTGACCTATCCCCTGCCGCCCGGATCGGGTGTAGCAGCACCTTCCCCGGGAGGGCATGGGCTTTATTATGCTGCACGCTCTTTCATGTGCCGGTACAGATTCCGCCTGACACGGTTCACGTAATCCAAAACCTTAAGAGCCTGAGCTACTTTAGGGAAATCTCTTTTGCATCCCTCCGCAAATTCTTTCTTACCCATATCCGAGAAGTCCTCATAGTTCTCAACGACCATTTTATACAGCTCAAAGTTCGGATTATCTTCATTCAGGACGATCCAATCTCTCTGATGAAAGTAAAAGAACGCCACCTCCGCTGCAGGCCCATACTTCGTCACCCATGCGGGCACATCTTCTGTATTGCATGATCCAATACCGTGCTCTGTATTCAAGATTTTAATTTTCATTTTCCTCTTCCTTTCCCCGGAAGGTCCATGCTATTATGTAACTGGTAGTTTACCGCATGGCTCCGGCTGTGCTGCCCTGTAGAGAGTTGCCGCTCCCTATGGGGCTTATCTCTTTATACTCCTGCGTCAACGCTGCCGCCGATCCGCAAGAAGTGATGCTCACGACCGCCAACATATCTCGGTGGAGCAGTTTCAACACATTCACCCAAAGCCTCGATATCTCCGCCCATTCCGATCAGAGTGCCGTTGATATCCTCCAGGACGTCAGCGATCCTCTTCAGCTGTTCAATCTGCATCTGTTCAAATTCTGTCATTTTTCCTTCTCCTTTCCAAACTTAAACCCTAACGTTTCACTCAATACTCCCCACTGCTTCCGAGCTCTTTCGTTCTCATCATTCGCTCTTTTTGTTCTGTCTGCAATAATCTTATTCAGCTTATAGAGCTGAGCATCTTCGTCAAAGGTGAGGCGGACGTCTTTTGACGTCATAACGCAGCCTTGCCGTGTCAATATAACAAGTGCGTCATAGTTTTCAAACGGATCACAATTTTCACACTTCATGATTTCTGCTGCTCCTTCCACTTGTAATACTCCGGGTTAATGTAGATCTTTTCTGATGGTCTGCCTCTGCCCTGCCTTTCTCTCACAATAGCAATATAGCCATGCTCTTCCAGACACCTGAGCCCCGGCTCCATCTCCTCCATTGTTTTTAAGTGCCCTTTGCATAAATCATAAAGATCCCTCTTTGAAATAAAATCAATTTTGCTATTATTGCTATTTTTGATATTTAACTCCAAACGTGAAATTATATATTTCGCGTCCTGTACCTCTGGCGGATCGGACAGCCCCATAATGTCAAACGCAGCCTTTGAGTGCTCAAGGTAATACTTCCCGATCTCGATAGCTGACTTCATTGTTTCTCCACTGACAGGATGCTTTACAGGCCCGTCTTTATAATGCTTTACAATATGCAGTATCCCGGCTATCCTCATCGTATTCCCGTGGAGTTTACCCGCCCAGTCCTCGATCTCTTCCAGTTCATTGGTGAGCTGGCGCTCAATCCACTGATAATACTCTTCTGCCAGTTTGTCTGCCTCCGGGCTTAACTTTATGATGCGCTGCGCAAAATCCGGATCTATATCCGTCTTTAACAGTTCTTCACACAGGCTCTCATATTCTGCCCGAACAAACGGGCTGACTGCCTTTGTCCTGTATGTTCTCTCTCCTACTCTTGTATTGGGTACAGAATACAGGAACCTTGCAAGTAATCCCCTGCCTCTAAAGTCTTTGTTGTCCATGATATCCGCTATCACTTGTGGCTGTACTGCAAGACCAATTGTCAAATATGGATGTTTCAAATCTAATCCCCCACTTCCTACTCTGATTGAAGAATAATACTCACCGGAATACCCTTTTAAAAAGATGTCTATGTTTGTATTGTTGCTATACCGTCCGGCCATCATGCCGAAGATACCGCCCTCGGCTGATATAATTCCTATGGTTTCATCATTATCTTTCATAGCTCTCACGAGAGCCTCTGGTGTTA
This sequence comes from Candidatus Mediterraneibacter intestinigallinarum, assembly GCA_019119265.1. GTDB lineage: Bacteria > Bacillota > Clostridia > Lachnospirales > Lachnospiraceae > Mediterraneibacter > Mediterraneibacter intestinigallinarum. Next base: position 4,752 of record DWXI01000169.1, read on the forward strand.
CATCGTCAACAATCAGCCTCAAGAGTCTGACCTCCTTCAGATCATCCAACTCCTTCTGACAATCAAGCGCATCCTGTATTGTATACTTTGCCTTACTGTTTTTCTTTGACAGAGCTTCTTGTATCGCTTTCAGTTGCCCGTTAATGATCTTCTTTTTCAGCTCATACTCTGCTATTTCCGGCTTTCTTCTTTCATTCTCTTCATCCATGTACTTGAATATCGGCTTTGTTGTCTCTTTTAGTGCTGGAGACTTTCTCTCTGATGGTCTACCCACAACCACGAGATAAAGGTTCAGGCTCTCCGTCCAGTCCGGCTTTATATTGATATGCCATTTTCCATGTATACACACGGACAGTACAACCAGTACAAAGGATGCAATCATATCAACCGGAACCTGTAAGGACTCCGCCACTGATTCTATGTATGGTTTTATCTCATCCGGGAGACGCTCCACTGGGAAAGGTACAAGCTGTTTTTTCTGATTTCTGACTATAGGAGCAAAAATAGCAAAAATAGCAGAATTACCTGTTATCCTGTTGATTTCCCGCTCTGTATCTGCAAGAGCTCTTTCAAGATCTGTCGTTTTGTCTCCAACAGATCCAACAGCTCCTGCTGTTGTTCCGCTTCTTTCTCCGTTCGTAGTTTCACCTTCCTTCTTTCAAATTCATTTTCGCACTGTCCTTTATACCAGTGCGCCACGCTCTTCATCTGCGCATCATGCTCCCGCTGCCATTCCGCTTTTACCGTCTCGTAATACTCCCGTGCCCTGCTGCATCCCTGCTCTTCAAGCCGTGTGATTGCCTCCTCGGCAAAGCCTGGCGTAGTCAGCTCAAAACCTAATATCTTCTTAAATGTGCTCTTGTAGAGCTTCATATCACAGGAAAACGAGTGCAGGAACGGCTCTCTGCCTGTCGGCTGATCCGGCGCCCTGGGCTCTCCCTTAAAGATCCCGTCCAACTCCCCGGACTGCTCCGCTGCGTCCATCTCTGCGCAGATCTGAGCGAACTCTTCCGCCGGTACCCTCTTTTTCTCTCGCGGTAATCTTGCAAAAGCATCGTCAGGCACTCTCATCCGCTGTCACCCCGAAGAACCGCTCTTTCACGTAAGCCGCCGGAACCTTGCCCCTGACGGTCAGAAATCCCTTCTCCTGCAGTTCTGCATTCATAATCCTGATATACTGGTATGCCTTGCTCTCAGACACTCCCAACAGCTCCTTAAGGTCTTTTGCACCGTATACCTGTCTTAACACTGTTTTTCTCTCCTTTCTGTTGCGACGTCGCAACGCTTCATTCACTGATCACAGCCCCGCAGCCTGTCAGTCTTCCAATAATGTTTCAAGTGGTACTTTCAGAGCGTCCGCGATCTTAACGGCTGATCTGCTTGAGCAAGAACGCCCGTTCTGGATGCCGCTGATTGTTGCCCTGGACGTTCCTGTAAGCTCTGCAAGCTTAAGCTGCGTCATATCCTGGCGTGCCATCTCTGTAACGAGCTTGATTCTGTCTATACGCATTTTTATCACCTCTCTTGCAAATTATTGGTGCAATTGCACCTTATATTTGCATTATAATCAGTGCATTAGTCAATGTCAATATATTTTTGCATATGCACCTGTTTTTATTTGCATTTGCATCAAAATTGTGTTTTAATTATCACTATGGAGGTATAGTTATGGGAGAAGGGAAAAGATTACAAGAATATTTAAAGGATAAGAACATTAAAATAGCACAGTTATCACGAGATTCTGGCATATCACAAAATACGCTATATGCAACTATAAAAAGAGACAGCTCGATTAGCGCCGAAACTTTAAATAAATTAGCCGATGCACTCGATATAAGCACCGCCGAATTATCAAAAATAATATCAACAGACACCAACAAAGACAGGGAGCCATTCAAACCAAGAGTTATAGAGGATGAATTAGAGCAAACTTTATTAGATACAAGGCAAATGATTAATAAATTAAACTCTTTAACCCATGAATACGAATCTGCACTAAGAAAAAGAACGGAATTAACCGCTGTAATAGCTGATTCAAAAAGAAGAATTTCTGATTTGCAAACAAAAATACAATATTACGAATCGGAATTAGCTGTTATAGACGCCGATATAGCTAATAGACAATTAGAACTAAAAATATTACGTGAAAAATTAAATGAATAGCTCTGTACAACCGTACCTACAGGCACGCCGGAAGCTCGCATTTCAAAAGAGACCTATATCATTCACCGATCACAGCCCCGCAGCCGCGAAAAGGAGAATGATAAAATGCCAGCATACAAGGACGAAAACACCGGTTCATGGTACTGTAAATTCTATTATACCGATTGGCAAGGCCAAAAGCGGCAGAAACTCAAGCGGGGTTTTCCCAGACAGAAGGATGCCAAGGATTGGGAGCGGCTCTTCCTGGATCAGTTCGCCAAGAATCCAGACATAACCTTTGAGGCGCTCTATTTGAAGTACAAAGAGTATATCCGGCTCCGGATCAGAGAGAGCACAGCGGCCAGCCGATTCTCTATGATCGACCGGCATATACTGCCTTTCTTTAAAAGCAGAGTGGTGTCAGATATATCGCCAGCAGATGTGGCGGCATGGCAGAATGAAATGTTGCAGAAAGGGCTGAGTAATACTTACCTGAATCAAATCAATATTTACCTGAAAGCTATTTTTGCCTATGCTGTGGACTATGTGGGATTGCCGAAGAATCCGTGTACTAAGTCGATCGGCAGCCGCAAGACCCGTAAGCTGAACTTCTGGACACCGGAAGAATATGCCCGATTTATAGAGGCCTGCAAAGACAATATTGAATACTACACAATATTTGAGATCTTGTATTATACGGGTATGCGCGAAGGGGAGCTGCTGGCTCTGACACTGAATGACATTGATTTCAAGGGAAACCAGATCCACATAAATAAAACCTATTACCGGATTGCCGGAAAAGACCTGATCAATGCACCAAAAACAGAGAGCAGTGAGCGCATTGTCGATATTCCGGAATTTCTCACCCAAGAAATCCGAGAGTACATCTCGCACCTTTATAAACCAGATCCGGAGACACGCCTATTCAACAAGCGGCCTCAGTATCTCCGCTCTATTTTGAAGGATCGCGCTGCTAAGGCAGGAGTGAAAGAAATACGGGTGCATGATATCCGTCACTCTCATGCTTCGTTGCTAATTGATCTGGGAGCAAATCCGGTGCTTGTGGCTGAACGTCTGGGGCATGAATCCCCGGATATTACGCTAAAGACATACGCGCATCTATTCCCGCACAAACAGGCTGATATAGTATCAAAAATCCAGAAATGCGAAAAATAGTATCATTTTAGTATCAATCAGTAATAGAAAGAAAGCCGAGTTCCCTGTTTTCAAGGGTTCTCGGCTTTTACCATCTTATTTCATAACAATATTAACGATCTTCTTCGGCACGTAGATCTCTTTGATCACATTCCCTGTCAGCTTGTCAGCAACAGCCTCTTTTCCGGCTGCGATCGCCTCGTCTTTTGTCGCCTCGGCGGAAATGCTGATGACAGCTTTTGTCTTGCCGTTGATCTGTACAGGAATCTCGATCTCGTCGTCCTTCATCTCATTCTCATCATAGGTCGGCCAGCCTGCCTTGAAGACAGTCTCATTGTGGCCAAGCTGTTCCCACATTTCCTCCGCGAAATGTGGTGCAAACGGGGAGATGAGCACTGCGATAGTCTCCAGCGTCTCTTTGTCAATGCCGCCCTCTTTCTTGGCAACTTCAATAAACTTGTTGTTGTACTCCATGAAGCCGGAGATAACAGTATTCAGGCTGAAGCTCTCCAGACGGCTTGTGATATCGTAAACCATCTTATGGCGGAGTTTGATCATCTCTTTCGTAGCCTTAATATCTTCGTCCTTGCTGTCCTGGAGTAGATTCCAGAGACGTTTCAGGAAACGGTTGACGCCGTCGATTCCACGGTCATCCCACTCGGCATCCAGCTCCGGCGGTCCTACGAAAAGTTCATACATTCTCAGAGAATCGCAGCCGTAATCGCGTACAAGGTCATCCGGCGAAACTACATTTCCTTTGGACTTACTCATCTTGATCCCATTCTTTCCTGTGATCATTCCCTGGTTGAACAGCTTGTGGAACGGCTCGTCAAAGTCGATCACACCGATGTCATACAGGAACTTTGTATAGAATCTGGAGTACAGAAGATGCAGTACCGCGTGCTCCACGCCGCCGATGTACATATCTACCGGCAAGTATTTGTCCGCCTTTTCTCTGGAAACCAGTTCTTTATCATTGTGATTGTCCACATAGCGCAGGAAATACCATGAAGATCCTGCCCACTGAGGCATTGTATTCGTCTCTCTCTTGGCCGGTTTTCCACATACCGGGCATGTACAGTTTACCCATTCGTCAATCGCCGCAAGCGGTGATTCTCCGGTTCCTGTCGGCTCGTAGGACTCTACGTCCGGGAGTGTAAGCGGAAGTTCTTCCTCCGGCACCGGCACACATCCGCAGTCCGGACAGTGAATGATCGGGATTGGCTCGCCCCAGTAACGCTGACGGGAGAATACCCAGTCGCGGAGCTTATAATTCACTGTCGCACGTCCCAGTCCTCTCTCCTCGATGATGTGCGGGGCTTCTTTTTTCAGCACGGCTGACTCCATGCCGTTCCACTCGCCGGAGTTGATCATTGTTCCGGCGGCCTCTGTATATGCCTCTGTCATATTCTCGATCTCTTTGCCGTCTTTCGCGATGACCTGAACGATCGGAATATCAAACTTCTTTGCAAACTCAAAGTCACGGTCGTCATGAGCCGGCACGCACATGATGGCTCCTGTACCGTAATCAGCAAGCACATAATCGGACAGCCAGATCGGCGTCTTTGCTCCGTTTAACGGGTTAATCGCATAGCTTCCCGTAAATACACCTGTCTTCTCTTTGTCCTGCATACGGTCTACGTTTGATTTCATGGACGCTTCGTAGATGTATTTCTCTACCGCGTCTTTTGTCTCCGGTGTGGCGAGGGATTTCGCAAGCTCGTGCTCCGGTGCAAGTACCATAAATGTTGCGCCGTAAAGCGTATCCGGTCTTGTCGTATATACCGTGATCTTCTCATCTCTTCCCTCAACCGGGAAATCAACCTCAGCGCCGTAGGATTTTCCGATCCAGTCTGTCTGCATCTTCTTAACTTTCTCCGGCCAGTCCAGCTTATCCAGGTCATTTAACAGACGGTCTGCGTACTTTGTGATACGGAGCATCCACTGACGGAGATTTTTCTTCGTCACTTCCGCGCCGCAGCGCTCGCATTTACCGTTTACAACTTCCTCGTTTGCAAGACCTGTCTTACAAGACGGGCACCAGTTGATCGGGAACTCTTTTTCATATGCAAGGCCGGCCTTGAACATTTTTACGAAAATCCACTGTGTCCATTTGTAGAAATTCGGATCCGTTGTGTTTACTTCCATATCCCAGTCATAAAGCGCTGCGATATCATTGATCTGCTTCTTAATGTTTGCCACGTTCTCAGCTGTGGATTTTGCCGGGTGAACGCCCATCTTGATGGCATAGTTCTCAGCCGGAAGTCCGAAAGCATCCCATCCCATCGGATGGATGATATAGTAACCCTGCTGAAGTTTATAACGGCTCCACACGTCGGAGATCACATAGCCTCTCCAGTGTCCCACATGAAGTCCGTTTCCTGATGGATACGGGAACATATCAAGGCAGTAATATTTCTCTTTCTCTTTTCCGCTGTCATCCACTTTCGGATTGACCGGATTCTCTTCCCATTTCTCACGCCATTTTTTCTCAATTGCTCTGTGGTTGTACACGATCTTTGTACCCATCTGACGATTCCTCTCTTTCATACATTAGTTGATAAAGAAAGCCTTTTCTTCTCATATCAAGAGACGAAAAGGCTTATTTTCCGTGGTACCACTCTCATTCATCTGACCGAAATCTGATGCACTCATTGATTCTGTAACGGGAATTCCCGCTTCTGCCTACTTATGCCACTTGGTGAGGTATTTTCGAGCCTAGTGGTAAAGTACAACCTGCCGGCTTGGCGAGGTGTTTTCGAGCCTAGCGGCATGGTTGTTTCCATTTATAATTTCAGCAGAAGGACTCCGAGACCAGTTCAGAGTTTACGCTGCTGCCTCTCACCTTCCGGCAGCTCTCTGAAAACGATACGCTCCTACTATTTCTCTTCTAAGTCTTTGCAATATACTCAACCATTATAAAAAGAACAATAAAATAAGTCAAGAGGTTTCTGATCCAGATTCTCAGGATGTGCCGGAAAAGGCAGAATTTACATTCCGCGCTTCACTTTTGCTTCCCACGGCACAATCTCACCGCTCTCCAGACTTTTTTTCACATCAATGATCCGCTGATTGGACGATCCGCGGAACACCAGCCTGATGTCTTTCAACGCTTCCACGAATCTCCCGTCCACAAGCACATCTATCATGGACAGCATCTCGTCCGTATGTTCACATCTTGCACGGCTTTCGCTGAGCAATTCTCTGTCATAGAGATAACCGGTATAGCACCAGATATTTTTCTCCGGATACCGCTCTTTCACTTTCCTTAAGAGCTGTACAAGCACCTTCTGGTTCTGTGGCTCAAACGGCTCTCCTCCAAGCAGCGACAGACCATTTACATATCCCGGTGAAAGTGCATCCAGAATTTCTTTTTCCGTCTTATCTGTATACTCATTTCCATAGCTGAAGTCCCATGTATCCTGATTAAAACACCCCGGACAGTGATGGGTACAGCCTGAAACGAAGAGGGAGACTCTGACTCCCTCTCCGTTAGCGATATCACATTTTTTAATTTCTCCGTAGTGCATATTTTCTCCCGTCTATTTCACATATTCACTATGCCAGATAGTAACAGTTCAGCCTTCTGATTGTCAGTCGCCGGATTCATATGCGAGCATACATCCGTCTCCTGACACCAGATGGCTGAACTGTTATTACAAATGCAGTACTCTTTCTTTGATCTCCTGCGTCCTTCCCTGATTCCAGAACTGCGTTCCGATATAGCCACAGGTACGTCTTGCCACATTCAGCTTGTCCTGGTCTCTGTTGCCGCAGTGCGGGCACTCCCATTCAAGCTTGCCGTCTTCTGTCGTCACGATCTGGATTTCCCCGTCGTATCCGCACACCTGGCAGTAGTCACTCTTTGTGTTCAGCTCAGCATACATAATATTATCGTAAATGAACCGCATTACCTGAAGCACTGCCGGTATGTTGTCCTGCATATTCGGCACTTCCACATAACTGATCGCGCCGCCTGTAGAGAGGGCCTGGAACTGTGACTCGAATTTCAGTTTGGAGAATGCATCAATTTCCTCGCTTACATGCACATGATAGCTGTTCGTGATATAGCTCTTGTCCGTCACGCCCGGCACAATGCCGAATCTCTTCTGCAGGCATTTTGCAAACTTATAAGTTGTGCTCTCGATCGGTGATCCGTAGATGCTGAATCCGATGTTCGTCTCCTCTTTCCACTTGTCACACGCATCATTCATATGCTTCATAACATCCAGTGCAAACGGTGTTGCTTCCGGATCAGTATGGGATTTGCCTGTCATGTATTTCACACATTCATACAGCCCTGCATAACCGAGAGATATTGTGGAATATCCGCCGTAGAGCAGTTTGTCGATCGTCTCGCCCTTTTGCAGCCGTGCAAGAGCTCCGAACTGCCAGAGGATCGGAGCCGCATCGGAGAGCGTGCCTTTCAGTCTGTTGTGCCTGCACATGAGAGCGCGGTAGCACAGATCCAGTCTGTCATCAAAAATCTTCCAGAATTTATCCATATCTCCTCCGGAAGAAAGTGCTACGTCCACAAGGTTGATCGTCACAACTCCCTGGTTGAAACGCCCGTAGAATTTATATTGACCATTCTCATCTTTCCACGGACTCAGGGCACTCCTGCATCCCATTACCGGAAAACAGTTTCCCTCTTTGAGCTCTTTCATCTTCTTCTCGGAAATGTAATCCGGTACAAGTCGCTTTGCCGTACACTTTGCGGCAAGTTCTGTCAGATAGTAATACGGGGTTCCTTCCTCCACATTATCTTCTTCCAACACATAGATAAGCTTCGGGAACGCCGGAGTCACCCAGACTCCCGCCTCGTTCTTCACGCCCTGGTAACGCTGCTTGAGCGTCTCTTCGATGATCATGGCAAGATCTTTCTTCTCCGCCTCGCTCTTTGCTTCATTTAAATACATGAACACTGTGAGGAACGGAGCCTGTCCGTTCGTTGTCATCAGTGTGATGACCTGATATTCGATGGTCTGGACACCTTTGGTAATCTCCTTTTTCAGGCGTCCCTCAACGATTGCATTGAGCTGCTCAGCCGGACAGTCAAAGCCGATCGTGCGCATCTCCTCTTCCACCTCTGCGCGGATCTTGTCTCTTGACACCTGTACGAAAGGCGCCAGGTGCGCAAGCGAAATACTCTGACCACCGTACTGGTTGCTGGCTACCTGGGCGATGATCTGTGTGGCGATATTGCAGGCCGTTGAGAAGCTGTGCGGCTTCTCGATCATTGTTCCGCTGATGACAGTGCCGTTCTGCAGCATATCTTCGAGATTTACCAAATCGCAGTTATGCATATGCTGAGCATAATAATCGGAATCATGGAAATGAATGATCCCCTGTTTGTCAGCCTCTACAATATCCTCCGGAAGTAGCATCCTCTGAGTCAGGTCACGGCTCACCTCACCCGCCATATAATCTCTCTGTACACTGTTGACAGCCGGATTTTTATTGGAATTTTCCTGCTTTACATCCTCATTGTTGCACTCAATGAGTGAAAGGATCCTGTTGTCCGTTGTGTTTGCTTTACGCACGAGGGAACGTTTGTAGCGATACCGAACGTATCTCCTTGCAAGATCAAACGCGCCTGTCGCCATGATCTGGTTCTCTACCATATCCTGTATCTCCTCAACAGACACGGCGCGGTTCAGTTTATTGCACTTAAATTCCACAAATTCAGCAATATCATCAATCTGAGCGTCAGTCAGACTTCTGCTCTCAGCCTTCGTATCCGCTTTTGTGACCGCCCTTATGATTTTTTTAATGTCGAATGCTTCTTCGGAACCATTTCTTTTGATAATTTTCATTCTATGCTCTCCTTTAATTGTCTATATTCAGAACATCCCCGCATCCGCCCGGCGGCTTTTCCTGCAAGGTCTATATATCTGTCTGAAACCCATTCTAATACAAAATATAGTGTAATGCAATCCCAAAAACACATTATCCTGTATTTTCAGAACAACTTTCCTTTCCCTGGCGATTAGCAGGTAAAAGAAATTATTTTATATTTTTGTAATAACAACACATCTCCTTCTCCTGAATATTCTGTTATTTTATAAAAACAAAAAAGAACAGTCTGTACTCGGATGTACCGGATAAAGACTGTTCTTACCGATATAGTAAATCATTTACTGATCTTGCTTATTTCATTGTCTTCAGCCTTGCAAAATAATCTTTTGATTCCCTGACGACAACTCCGTTTAATGCCAGCAGCGCTACCAGGTTCGGGAACGCCATCAGCGCATTAAATACATCTGCGATATTCCATACCGCCGCTACTGTCATATAAGGTCCGATAAAGACTGCCACGATATACAGCCATCTGTACCCTTTTACAACAGATTGATTTCTGTTGAAAAGATACTCCACACAGCGTTCTCCATAGTAGTTCCAGCCAAGGATCGTTGTAAATGCAAAGAACACAAGGCAGATCATCAGACAAAATGTCGCTGCTTCCGGCGGGAACGGAAGCCCCTTCTGAAACGCATCCATCGTGATTTCCACGCCTTCCAGATCCGGATTCATCCATGAACCGGCGATCACAACAGAAATACCTGTCATCGTACAGATCACGATCGTGTCGATAAATGTTCCTGTCATAGATACAAGCCCCTGACGTGCCGGCTCTTTCGTAACAGCGGCTGCAGCAGCGATCGGCGCACTACCAAGCCCGGATTCATTGGAGAAAATACCCCTCGCGATACCCTGCTGCATGGCAACTACCATACTTCCCATTGCGCCGCCCGCAAGCGCACTTCCTGTAAATGCGGACTTCACAATAGAAACAACCGCGGCCGGAACAGCCGTAATATTAGTAAAGATAATGATCAGTCCCAGCGCAACATACAGGATTGCCATAAACGGCACAACAATCTCAGACACTTTCGCAATCCTCTTGATTCCTCCGATCACGACAAGTCCGACACAGAGAGTCAGAATAATACATGTGATCACCGTGCTCCATGAATATGTTCTCCCGAACAGTGAAACAACATTGCCTGCATTCGGGTCAAAGAAATTCGTCACTGCAGATGAAATACTGTTCACCTGAGTAAATGTACCGATCCCGAAAAGACCTACACACGCACCGAAAAACGCAAAGATCTTCGCCAACCATTTCCATTTCTTTCCCATGCCGTTCTCAATGTAATAGAACGGTCCGCCCAGAATGTGTCCATCCTCGTCCACAGTACGGTACTTGATCGCCAAAAGTCCTTCCGCATACTTCGTAGCCATTCCGAGAAATGCTGCCACGATCATCCAGAACAATGCTCCCGGGCCTCCGGCCGCAAGCGCAGTCGCCACACCGGCGATATTTCCTGTTCCGATGGTTGCGGACAGTGCGGTACACAGCGCCCCGAAACTGGTCACTTCCCCGTGTCCTTCTTCTTCATTTTTGATCATGAATTTGAATGCTTTGCCGAGATGCCTTACCTGTAAAAGCCCCAGCCTGACTGTGAGTAGAAATCCTGTAAACAGGATAAGAAGAATCAGCGGCAGCCCCCACACAGCGCCCTGAACTGCAGTAATTATTTTGTTGATCTGCTCCAACATTCCTTTATACCTCCATCCTTTTGCCTGAGAGACTCACGTTTTTGTTCCGCTTTCTGCCAGAAACCGAAAACCGGACATCAACGTTTACACCTTCGGCGCCCTTCTACAGATATGCCGGTCCGCAGACCTGCGCAGGACTGTAAAAGAGACTCTCCTGAGTACTTTTTCACTGTGTATGAACACAGCAAGGTAAAGGATAGCACTAGTGGAATATAAATGCAAGTGTAAATTTTTGTTTATCCGAGAGACTTTCCTCAGTAAAACGTCCGAAAATCAATCGGATACAGTGGATTAACTCACGTATTCGGAACGGGCGGGGAGAGGATGCTTCCTGCTCCGGTTACGGAACATAAGGCAAAGTAACAAGCCTGTGATACGGCTAAAAACAATCAGGAAAATGAACAACTCGTTTAACTCAGACAATTTCATTTTCCTGATTAACGCTGCATCTCAGGTTTTAACTTTGTCTAACGACCTTACACAGTCACCGTCCGCATTACAATCCCGCCTGATCCGAAAGGTGCATCATATAGGCTGTATCCGTTTGATTTTCTGCGTTTTCTCAATCGGAAACGCCTCTCCAACAATCACTGAATTTACAAAAAACTGGTTGAAAGGGTGAACTTTATCGACTCCGTTCCCATTTCAACTGGTTGCTTTGATTTTCAGTTTTGGCGGAGTGACTGCCGAATCTGATAAAGCAGAAAACGGACAGAGGTGAGGCAGAGGAATACTTAAAAAGAGATGACCGGTATGTGAGGAAGGCGACTTCGGAGTAATTCGACGGAAAAAGTTAAGGCTCCGGAAGATGATGTTAAGCCTGAAAATGGAGTGTTTGAGGCGAAGCCGAGTTCTCCATTTTCAGGCTTTGTATTTAATCATCTTTCGGAACCTTTAATTTTTCCCGAATTACATAGCGGAGCCTGAAGCATATGCCGGTCCTCTCAAAAAAGTATTTCCATGCCTCATCTCCGTCCTTTTTCGGACCTTATATCATTGGCATTCAGTCCGATAAATACGGAATTTTATTTCTTCAGATCAATTTCTTCTTTAATCTTCTCTACAAACTCTCCGAGTCCGCACTGGCCCTCGTCTCCGTTTGCCCTGCTTCTGACGGATACTTTTTCTTCTTCCTCTTCTTTCGCACCGACGACGAGCATATACGGAATCTTCTTCATCTGCGCCTCACGGATCTTGTAGCCGATCTTTTCGGCACGGGTATCGATCTCGGCGCGGATACCTGCTGCCTGCAGTTCGTTCAGCACTTTTGTACCGTACTCCATATGTTTGTCGGAGATCGGCAGGACTTTCACCTGTACCGGTGCAAGCCATGTCGGGAACGCTCCTGCGAAGTGCTCGATCAGGATACCGATAAAGCGCTCGATAGACCCGAATACAACTCGATGGATCATGATCGGTCTGTGCTTTTCACCGTCTGCACCTGTATATTCCAGATCAAATCGCAGCGGGAGCTGGAAGTCGAGCTGGATCGTACCGCACTGCCATGTTCTTCCGATGGAATCCTCCAGATGGAAGTCGATCTTCGGTCCGTAGAACGCGCCGTCCCCTTCATTTACGACATAAGAGAGTCCGATATCGTCAAGGGCAGCCCTGAGGGCGTCTGTCGCCATCTCCCAGTCTTCATCGCTTCCCATGCTGTCCTCCGGACGGGTGGAAAGCTCTACATGATATTTGAATCCGAAGAGGCTGTATACTTCGTCGATCAGTTTTACAACGCCTTTAATCTCGTCCTTGATCTGCTCCGGAGTCATGAAGATATGCGCATCGTCCTGTGTAAAGCAGCGCACGCGCATCAGTCCGTGGAGCTGTCCGGATTTCTCATGGCGGTGCACCAGACCGAGCTCACCCATACGGATCGGAAGATCACGATAGGAACGCGGTTCTGACTCATATACAAGGATACCGCCCGGACAGTTCATCGGCTTGATGGCAAAATCCACATCATCGATCACTGTTGTATACATATTTTCTTTATAGTGATCCCAGTGTCCGGAAGTTTCCCACAGATGACGGCTCAGCATGATCGGCGTGCTGATCTCCACGTATCCGGCCCTGCGGTGGATCTCTCTCCAGTAGTCGAGCAGTGTGTTCTTAAGAACCATACCGTTTGGCAGGAAGAACGGGAATCCAGGCCCCTCCTCGCGCATCATGAACAGACCCAGCTCTTTGCCGAGTTTTCTGTGGTCACGCTTCTTCGCCTCTTCGATCATGGTCAGGTACTCTTCCAGTTCCGCTTTCTTTGGGAACGCAGTACCGTAGATTCTCTGCAGCATTTTATTATGCTCGTCGCCTCTCCAGTATGCACCTGCAAGGCTTGTCAGCTTGAAGGCTTTTACCGGTTTGGTAGTCATAAGGTGCGGGCCTGCACAGAGATCTGTAAACTCTCCCTGGGAATAAAAACTGATGATCTCGCCATCCGGCAGATCCTCGATCAGCTCTACTTTGTAAGGCTCATCTTTCTCCTTAAAGTATTCGAGTGCCTCATTTCTCGGCATCGTATACTGTTTAATCTCAAGGTTCTCCTTGACGATCTTCTTCATCTCCGCCTCAATCTTCTCCAGATCCTCTGTTGTAAACGGAGTCTCTCTGTCTACATCATAGTAGAATCCGTCTGCGATGGACGGTCCGATGGCAAGCTTTGTCTCAGGATACAGGCGTTTGATCGCCTGCGCCATAATATGAGATGCTGTATGCCGGAACGCTCCTTTTCCTTTTTCATCGTTAAATGTCAGGATACTGAGCTCGCAGTCATGGTCGATCACTGTCCTCAAATCGACGATCTCACCGTCAACCTCACCGGATGTGGCAACCCTGGCAAGTCCTTCACTGATATCAACAGCAATTTCGTACACGCTCTTTGGTTCCTGATACTCTTTGAATGAACCGTCTTTTAATGTGATCTTCATCTTTCCTCTTCCTTTCTCTGTTTATCTTCTCTCTTATTTTCCGGCTGACGCTGATAAAATTCCCGCCCACAGGAATCTCCTGTAAGACTCTCCATCGGATAGAGAAGGCTTTGACTCCCTATCCGGTCGCACAAAAGCAAAAGAGACATTCCGCGGAATGTCTCTTACTTTTCTGAAATCTATGCAGTCACACGGAAACACTCCACACAGGGACGGGAAATACTCCCGCGGTTCCACCCTGCTTGTTTTCCATGGAAAACCATCTTAATTCATGTGATGATAACGGAATCACCGTGCCTGATTAGGGCCGCTCGGAGGTGGTCTTCAGTCATGCCGTACAACAGGATCTTTTCAGCCTGCGATCCCTCTCTGTCGATGCACAGACAGCTTACTGTCCTCTTCAACGCTTTCTCTACACCGGTTATTCTACCCCAGGCAGCACGGCTGTGTCAAGGTGAAATAATTTTATTTTTCCTCGATCCATCTGCAGACTACATTGACATTCTCCTCGACCGCCTGTGCAATCTGATCTACTGTCATCCCCATCTTTTTCAAATTTATAGCTGTATCTCGTTTCCCCTGTTCTATTCCGTCTGCATACAACTCTTCCAGTGCTTTACACATATCCAGCCGCATCTCCTTTCCCTTACGATTATTCTCCTCGATCTTTTTTAATAAACGCTTCGACTGTAGAAACGAGCCGATGGCATAATAACTGTCTTTGTCAAGATTTGAAAAATATGGCTCATGGTCACTCATATATTTCTGCAGGCCCTCTTTATCTCCTCTATATCTTAACATACCTAAAACTTCGTGTAAATCTGTCCGGAAACGTTTACCCGTTTCTATTCTTCCTACATCCACAAGATTAATATGATAATTGGGAATATACTGTTTTAACAACGGATGTTTTTTTATTTCATCTGCCAATCCCATCATATCATACAGATCTTTTGCTGCATCCCATTCTTTCGTATTGTAATAGAATACAAGTGTAATGACAGGGCATATTTTGTCTTCTTTGTTAAAACCAGAAAGAAATTCCTCCGATATTGTATATTTCCCCTTATGCTCTTTTTGCACTTTTCTTATCTATTACGATAAGACTCGATTCTCCTTTCTGCTCCTCCAGATCTTCCGCGAGCACAACCTCCTCCCCTTGGAATACCGTTCCATTGAACAAATCGGCAAACCGTTCTTTGTCGCTCAGCCACTGTCTGACGGCGACATCCGCTTTTCCCATAAGCATGTCCTCCTTTGAATTTTTCGATCAAAACTGAATTACCGGCTGAAACAGCCCTGATAATAAGATGTGCCTTCTCTATATTTCGGAAAGCACAGGCGGCTAGTCTGGAATATAGCCGCCTGAAAATTTTGATGTGCAGTCACAAAAAAGCCAAAAAGAAAAATCATCATCTATATAACAGAAACGCCTCATACGGCTTAAGTTCTATCTTCTCGCTGTCCATGCCCCAGCTCAGCTCTCCCTGGTAATTATGGAGCAATACCTGTGCGCCCTTCCACTCTCCGCTTACCGGGCACTCTGCCGGCTCCCCGGTAAAGTTAGCGCAGACGAGCATCTGTGAATCGTCGTCCCTGCGCACATAGGCGAAGATCTGCTCATCGTCGGGAAGGAGCAGTTCAAATTTTCCATCCACAAGGACTAGATATTCTTTCCTCATATGGATCAGTTTCCGATAGAAATGATACACCGAATCCGGATCTTTCCTCTCACTCTCTGCATTAATCTCCGTATAATTCGGGTTCATCCTGATCCACGGTTTACCCGTTGTAAATCCGGCATTTTCTTCGGAGCTCCACTGCATCGGCGTGCGGGCGTTATCGCGGCTTTTCGCGTAAATCGAGCGCATGATATCGTCTTTTCCATATCCTGCTTCCAGTCTCTCATGATACATGTTGACCGTTTCAATATCCTCATAACAGCTGATATCCGGGAACTTCACGTTTGTCATGCCCAACTCTTCGCCCTGATAGACATAAGGCGTTCCCTGCATCCCATGGAGTACGAGGGCGAGCATCTTGGCAGACTCTTTCCGATATTTACTGTCGTCACCCCAGCGTGAGACAATACGGGGCAGATCATGGTTGTCGAAGAAAAGGCTGTTCCATCCTTTTCCATACAGTTCATTCTGCCATTTTGCCAGACATTTTTTCAATTTTACAAAAGGAAGCGGCGCAAGATCCCACTTTTCCTTTCCTTCCTGCTGATCCATCACCATGTGTTCAAACTGAAATACCATGGAGAACTCGCTTCCGTCCGGATTGCTGTAGAGCTTTGCGATCTCCGGAGTCGCTCCCCATGCCTCGCCCACTGTGATAAGATCTCCTTTCTGGAATGTCTCCCGGCTCATCTCCTGCAGAAATTCGTGAAGTCTTGGTCCGTTGTTGGTGATCATCTTGTCCGGCTCCTTGGCAATCTGGTCGATCACGTCTAGGCGGAATCCCCCCACGCCTTTGTCCATCCACCAGAGGATCATATCATAGATTTCCCGGCGTACTTTCGGATTTTCCCAGTTTAGGTCAGGCTGCTTTACGGAGAACTGATGAAAATAATACTGTCCGAGCTCCGGAACCCACTCCCACGCCGGACCGCCGAATGTGGCCTTCATTTCATTGGGATATGTTCCTTCTACACCGTCTTTCCACACATAATAGTCGTGATACGGATTGTCTTTTCCTTTTTTTGCCTCCAGAAACCATCTGTGCTCGTCCGAAGTATGGTTCAGCACCAGGTCCATGATGATCCGTATATTCTTTTCTTTTGCCTTTGCAATCAGCTCTTCCATATCGTACAGGCTGCCGAACATAGGATCAATATCCTGATAATCCGAAATATCATAACCGTTGTCATCCTGAGGAGAGCAGTACATAGGCGAGATCCATACCGCATCGATTCCCAGGTCTGCCAGATAATCAAGTCTGCTTATGATCCCCTGAATGTCTCCAATTCCGTCCCCATTGGAATCCTGAAAGCTCTTCGGATATATCTGATAGACTACTGCATTTTTCCACCACGGCTTTTTCGTCTCTGTCATAATAAAAACCCCTTTCTCATTTCTAGTCATATTCTTCTGATCAGTGTACCGTTCTTTTCCAGAGTTCCTGAGTCATAGTTTCTCGAAAACAGGATCTCACCGCCATCACCTACAGTCGCCGGTTCGTCCGAACAGTTCAGGATGACCTCCAGTTCACGGTTCTCAGAGTCCAGTTTAATATACTCCACGCACCTGCTGCCCTCGTAATGATTCGGGAAATGAAAATGCGGGCTTCTGCACGTCTCTTCCGTCTGCCTCATCCGGATCAGCTTCTTCATCTGCTGTATCTTCTCCTGATTTTCCCCGTTTCCGATCTCATCCCATGGCATACACCTGCGGCAGTCCGGGTCAAATCCTCCCTCCATGGCAATCTCCGTACCATAGAAGATACAGGGGCTTCCCGGCAGAGTAAACAGCACAGCAAGCTGTTGATAAAAAATATCCAGATCATGGAACCGATTCATCAGCCTCTCCGTATCATGAGAATCGAGGAGGTTGAACAATACATTGTTATTCTGCTGCGTATACATAGTATAACAGCGGTTGACCATGTACTCAAACTCTTTTTTATCCATAGAAGCGTCCAGGAAGAAGTCATGAATGCCGCTCATCAGCGGATAGTTCATGACAGAGTCATACTCGTCTCCCATCAGCCACTGGCTGGCGTCATGCCAGATCTCTCCCAGCAGATAGATATCCGGTTTGATCTGTTTTAAATGTGTCCGCATCTGCTTCAAAAACCGGTGTGACACTTCATTTCCCACGTCGAAGCGGATGGCGTCGATATCAAAATCACGGATCCACTGTTCGCATACTTTGCAGAAATATCCGATCACTTCCGGATTGTTGGTATTCAGCTTCGGCATCCCGTCTGCAAAGGCAAAGGAATAGAACCGGCCGTCCCTCGTATCCTCTCTCTTTTTGATCTGCGTCCAGTCATTGACCATGAACCAGTCCGCATAAGGTGAGTCAGCTCCCTTTTCCTGTACATCCAGCCAGGGCGCAAATTTTCTTCCACAGTGGTTAAATACCGCATCCACCATCACCCGGATTCCCAGCTCATGGGCTTCGAACACAAGTCTTTTCATTGTCTCCCCATCGCCGAAAGAGGGATCTATTTTTGTGTAATCTTTTGTGTCATATTTATGGTTTGTCTCCGCTTCCATGATCGGAGTCAGATAGATGCCCGTGATACCCAAATCTCTTATATATGGCAGCTTCTGCCGGATCCCTTCCAAATCTCCGCCGTATCTTTCTTCATTTGTCACCGGTCCGGTCTGCCACGGAAGTATGCCTTCTTCTCTGCGGTCAGGTCTGCCGTTACAGAACCTGTCCGGGAAGATCTGATACCATACCGTATCGTTGACCCACGCAGGCGTCCGGTTTACATCCGCCGGATTCATCCACGGCACGATAAAATACTGGAGCAGGCGCCCCGGCATGTTGACCTGTTCTTCCGTGAGGAACCCATCCTCAAAGTAATACCACACTTCATCTTCCGTATGAAGTTCAAAGTAATATTTACACCGTTTATAGGGCGGTACAAGCGTCGTCGTCCACCAGATCTGATGGGGCAGACGCTTTTTATAGACGATTTCCTCTCTCCTGCCTGTCCACCTCTCATTCCCGCCCAGAATTCCGGCGTCAAATGGATCTCCGTGGATAATAAACACTCTCTTTACGTCGTATCCTGTTTTTAGATTTACTACCAGCCGGTCCTCGTCCAACGCGTAGCTCATCTGTTCTGATGCCTTGTGATATACTGCTGCAAAATCCATTTTCGTCTCCTTCGCTTTATCGTTGATCCATCTATCTCCCTGCTCTTTTACCGGAAGTTTTCTTCTCTTTCCAGTGCCTCATACACCCGTAGCAGCTCGCCCGTGCTCCACGCCTGTGCAAAGCATCCTTTTGACGAGACCGGATTTTCTCCGTCGTAGATCTCCGGAAACTGCCCGATACATCCCTCGCGAAGAGCATTTTCAAGAACTTCCATCTGTCTTCTGACGTACGCCTTTGCGCCGCCGCTGTATCCGTTGACTTTCAGATACGCCAGATAGTACGCGCCCAGCGGATAGGTCCACACCGTTCCCTGGTGGTAAGCAAGATCCCTTTTCAGCACTTCGCCCCCGTACACAGGCTGAAATTCGGGGTCTTCTTTATCCAGAGTTCTGAGGCCGTATGGCGTATACAGCTTTTCAAATACCGTATCCACGATCTGTCTCTCTTTCTCCTTATCCAGCATCGTAAACGGTAAGGACACGGCCCATATCTGATTACATCGTATCTGTACATCCGCCCCGGTTCCCGAGATCACGTCTTTCAGACAGTGATATTCCTCCATCCAGAACTTATCTGTAAATGCTTCTTTTGTCTTTACCGCAGTCTTTTCATACGCTGACGGATCCTTCTGCAGCAGACGTGCGCACTCTCCCATGATCCTAAGGGCATTGTACCAATATGCATTGATCTCTACCGGTTTTCCATGCCGGGGTGTGGGAAGGATATCGTTCACCCGCACATCCATCCATGTGACCTGGTCAAGACCACTTCCGGCTGTGATCAGACCGTCATCGTCCATACGTATCTCATAATCCGTTCCCTTCTGATAGCATCCGATGATCCGTTCCATGACCGGATACATCTCTTCTATAAATGTCCTATCCGCTGAAGCTTTGTAATACAGCCAGACGCAGTCGATGAAAAGGAGCGCCGCATCTGCGGTATTATACCTGGGCTCACTCTTTCCTTCCGGGAACAGGTTCGGCATAAGCCCATGTCTTTCATAACGAGCAAAGGTTCTCAGGATGGATCTGGCATCCTCATACTGACGCGCAGCCAGACACACACCCGGAAGTGCGATCATCGTATCGCGCCCCCAGTCCTCAAAAAAAGGAAATCCTGCCAGGATTGTTTTCCCGCCGGTAGATTCACGGCGGGAAACAAACTGATGGGCACTCTTCACAAGGAAACGCGCAGTCTCGTCACGCAATCCTGACCGGAGCTCCAGTTTCTTTCTTTCCTCTTTCATCTCCTGTATCACTGCCTCAGCCATTTCGACAGCGCTTTGATTCTGCTCTTTTGCATAATCTTTTTCCACACTGAACAAAACGGCCAGTATACTGCTGCCGCCACGCTTTACATCCAAACTGATCTGATGGCATGCTGCTGCTCGCCCTGTACTTTTCCTGCCATCGCAGACGTCATAGGAATAATAATACTGCTCCACAGTCTCCGGGATCTCTTTCACACAGCCGTTTGTCATATAGTACAGTCTCATATGTCCGTTTTCCACCATGCAGGCCGAGTGACGAAATGTTCCGTTTAGTTCCTCCCCTTCGCCTTTCGGAGCAAACTGGTAAAACGGTGTCACCGTCAGACGCGCATCACTGCGGCTCCGATTCGTCACTCTGTAGCAGACTACAGCCGTATTCTCCCCCTGCTTCAGAGCCGCTTCCTTTTCGATTTCCACGCCATTTATAAGGAAACGCCACACAGATGTGTCTTCATAGACAAATTCTGTCAGATACTGACAGCCGTTTTCACAGCTTCTGTCTGCAAATTCCTGGGATGACAGCGTATGGACCTGCTGCTTTATCTCCAGACATTCTGCCAGGCGATGAATCATATTATACCGGTTATTCGGCGCTTTCGTACATGCCATGAGAAATGCATGGTCATTGCGCGCTGCTGATCCTGTCATAGTCAGCGAGGAATATCCCCCCAGCCCGTTTGTCATAAGATAACAGTTTTCCTGCCCTCTCTCAAATGTCTTCCAATCCTGTTTCCCATAGATCCATTTCATACTGCCTGTTTCTCCCATGTCTCTTTTTCTGCTGTTTCTTCCGTCACTCCCGCGGCAACACCGCCTGTTCCGCCCACGCTTTGCTCTGCAAGCCTGCCCAGAATAAGCACACTCTGAGGCTCTGCCTGCAGATCTTTGCCTGCATACTTTGCGGAAGCCCACAGTCGGCTGTCCTCCCCATCGCAAAGAATCATCCATCCATTTTCCTTTACCTCAACGCGCCTGTATTCTCGGGTTCCGTTATATACAATCTTCAGTCGGTTCCATTTCTGACAGCCTGTTTCCGACCGGTTGTCTACTTCAAAACTCACCAGACCTTCTGACGTTTCCACATTGCTGATCCGCTTTGAAGCCCGGGCGGACTTATCGCAAAGTCCCGGAAGTCTGGTCCGCAAGGCAATGAGTCCTTTATAGTATTCCACGAGAGACTGGTTCTCCCACGCCTGTTTCCAGTCTAAACGATTTAACGCGATCGGTGCATTAAACGAATCTTCCAATCCGTTTTTCGTCCGTGCAAATTCTTCCCCAGACAGGAAAAACAGGCTTCCCTGACACGTCATATAAATAGCTGCCGCCATACGATTGAGGCGCATCCGTTCCGCCTCATCTGCCTCCGGCAAAGTTTCGGCAAGCTTATCCCATAGTGTCTGGTTATCATGGGCCGATACGTATGTGATTACCTGAGACGGTGCCTTAACAGTTGTAACAGAGTCACTGTCCTCATCTGTACTGCCGCATGACGTCGCACACCATGCCCTGGCGCTTTGGACAATATCATTCTCTTTTCCGGATGCTCCGTTGATGAATCCCGGCCGTTTGATCTTTAAGGCCGAGCCTTTCACTGCATCTCTTGTGTCATCACAGAACATTCCGATATTCTCATCAAGAAGCATGATATTCTTCTTCAGTGCCGGAACAGCGTTCCCTTCCATAGCAGTCTCTGCCGCTGCCCACGGTTCTCCGAAAAGTATCTTTTCTCCTTTACCGTATCGCGCATCAAGTTCCCTGCGGATCCTGTTCATCAGATTTACGTCCAGAAGTCCCATCAAATCAAAGCGGAAGCCGTCAATATGGTATTCTTCTGTCCAGTACAAAACAGATTCCAGTATATATTTTGCACACATTTCACGCTCGCTTGCCACATCATTGCCACACGCCGATCCGTTGGAGATGCGGCCGTCGTCAAATACGCGGTAAAAATACCACGGCGCTGTCCTCTGGAACCACGAATCCAACGAATATGTGTGATTGTACACCACATCCATTATAACGCGGAACCCCTGCGAATGCAATGCCTGTATCATCTCTTTCATCTCCCGGATACGCACCTCTCCATGCTCCGGATCCGTGGAGTAGGAGCCCTCGGGCACATTATAATTCACCGGATCATATCCCCAATTGAACTCAGTATCCTTTCCCCCCTCATTAACAGAACCATAGTCATAGGCCGGCATGATCTGAACATGGGTAACGCCCAGTTCCTTCATATATCTCATTCCTGTCGGATGAATGCCGTCTCCGAAAAGTGTAGTATCCTGACAAGTAAATGCTTTGTATTTTCCCCGATATGGTTCCGGGAAGCCGCCTGACGGATCCCAGGAAAATTCCTTAACATGAAGTTCATAGATGATCTGCTCTGTTCCTTTTTCCGGCGCCCGATCATTTTTCCATCCTTCCGGGTCTGTTTTTTTCAGATCCACTGCCATGCTCCGTCTGCCATTAATGCCGCAGGCATATGCATACGGGTCTGCCGAACATACGCTCTCCCCTTCGAAGCTCAGGGAATAATCATAATAGACCCCATGCATATTTTCACCGGAGAGCCAGCTCCATACCCCTTTGTCTTCTTTCTCCATAGGGATATGGATATAAGCCTCTCCCCCGCTTCCTTCATGGTACAGATTCAGGGTGACACTGTCTGCCGAAGGACTCCACAGTTTAAAAGAAGTCCCGCTGTCCGTACAGGTCACCCCAAGATCGTTCTCATCATAGATATAGCGTTCCCGGAATTCCGGGCTGGAATAATACTTTTTCCACTCTAATGCCGTCTTCATATATCTTGCCCTTTCATGTATTATTTCAATTTTCTGCCCGAAACGGGCATTCTTTTATATGCCAGAATATGAGATGAACACAAGTTGCAGTTCACACCGCACCCGTCTGCCCATCTCATATCTGTTACACTTTTTTATATAATGCCGGGGCAAAATCCCCCAACTGCAATGCCTGCGTTAACCTTTGACCGCTCCTGACAGTCCGTCTACATAATATCTCTGCATATACAGGAACAGTGCCGCTATCGGAATCGAGATCAGTACCGCGCCCGCCGCAAAGCAGGTGTACCAGTTATCGATATACTCTTTCTGAAGCATATTCCAAAGACCGATGGCAATCGTATACTGGTCTGAGTTTGCCCGGCAGATAACCTTCGCAAAAATGAAATCCAGCCACGGTGACATGAAAGATGTAAGCACCGTATAAATAACGATTGGCTTGCTCAACGGAAGTGTGATCTTAGTAAAAATCTGCCATCTCGTGCATCCGTCCAGAAGTGCCGCCTCATCCACTGCAAACGGAACCGTATCAAAAAACCCTTTTGCAATCTGGAAACTTAATCCTGCTCCGCCCGAGTACACAAGAATCAGCGCCAGTTTGATCAGATTTCCTTCCGTAAGTCCGATAGCCTTCAGAATAAAATATACAGCAATCATGGACATGAATCCTGGGAACAGCCCGAGGATCATTGCCATGTTCATGTACGGCTTTCTCAGCTTAAAACGCAGTCTTGACAGACAGTACGACACTGCCAGTACATAGAATGTTGAAAGGATACATGAGCAGATTGCGATGAACAATGTGTTCATAAACATCTGCGGAAAATTCAGGATCGTGGTATCCGTAAACAGCCTTATGTAGTTATCTAATGTATAGGACTGCGGAAGAAAGGTTGACACATAGGAACCCTGTTCCGCACGAAAACTTGTCAGTACTACCCACACTATCGGAAATACCCAGATCACTGCAAGGATCGCCAGAATCACATGGACGATCGAGTTGTTGATGAAACGCTTTCTTTTTGCCGACTGCATTTTCTTTCCTGCCATGCCTAGAACCCTCCTTCTTCTTTATAGAGTGGTCTCGGAAACTCTGAACCGTTGAAAAATCAATGTTTCCGGGCCCTCTTCTTTTTCTTTTACCTCAACTTTTATTCATTTTTTTGCATATTTTTTTCTAAAATAAGCTTGACATATCTGCCAGT
>DWXI01000170.1 GCA_019119265.1 Candidatus Mediterraneibacter intestinigallinarum
TTATCATGTAACAGTTCAGCCCGCGTCATTCGTAAAACCGCACTTTGCGCTTATTGCGGCTGCCGCCGCTGTTTTACTCATAGACGGGCGCTCAGTTCATAGGACTGCACGATCGAAAAATCATGCGAGCATGATCCTTTCTCACGAGCAGCCATATGGCTGAACTGTTACATTATCTTAGAAACGAAAAGTGAGGATGGGATATGTTGAGAAATTACAGCGTGAGGACAGACCTTGCCTTAGAAGAAAAAGAACGATTTGAGTCGGATGACGTTGAAATACAGGGCGTTGTGCTGGAAGAAGATTATGATGAAGAGAATGAAATCCGGGTGACAAGGGTGGAGATCCAGACGGAAAACGGAGCGAAGGCGATGGGAAAGCCGGCAGGAACATATCTCACGCTGGAAACACCGAATCTGGCAGTTCCCGACGAGGAATCTCATATGAATATTGCATCCAGAATCTGCAGACACATCAGTGAACTGGTTCGGAAGAATATAGATAAAAAAGACGGAGATCTTTCAGTTCTGGTAGTGGGGCTTGGAAATCGCGAAGTAACGCCGGATGCGCTGGGGCCCTATGTGGCGGATCATCTGTCAGTGACCAGACATATTGTGAAAGAATACGGGAAATACGCCATGGGAGTTGAACACGCGAATCTCGTAAGCGCGATTGTACCGGGAGTTATGGGGCAGACAGGGATGGAGAGCACGGAAATCGTCAGAGGAATCGTGAATGAAACACATCCTGATCTGGTGATAGCGGTAGATGCCCTGGCTGCGCGCAACAGCAAAAGATTGAACCGTACGGTGCAGATTGCAGATACGGGAATCCATCCGGGTTCCGGAATCGGCAATAACCGGGCAGGACTGACAGAGGAATCACTGGGGGTTCCTGTCATCGGTATTGGGGTTCCTACGGTAGTGGATGCGGCTACGATCGTAAACGATACTATGGAGAATTTTATCGCGGCGTTGGAGTCTTCTGATTCCCTGAAAGGTGTGGGAGAGGTGCTTCGTTCCTACAATGCAGGGGAAAAGTATGAGTTTGTAAAAGAACTGATCGCTCCCCATCTGAACGGAATGTTTGTGACACCGAAAGATGTAGATGAAATGATCCATCAGATCAGCCATACGATATCAGAAGCAATCAACATGCTTTTTCTTTCTTGTGCATAACTTCTTTTCAGGCCGCATACCATAAAATATCAGGCAAACAATATGAAGAAAGGGGATGCTGCCGCAGGATGAAACAATCAGTCAGGAGAAATTTAAGACAGGCAGGAACGGCAGCATCTGCCGTTCTTTTCGCTGTCTTTATAATATATACAGGCTCAGGCGGACTGAGTGGGGAATGGAAGTATCATGTGCAGGAGGAAATTTTTGCAAAAGCAGAAGAAATGTATCTGCCGGCGTTTTGCTGGGTGAACAGGCCTCCGGGGCAGGAGGCGGGGGAATGGGTGAGGGAAAAGGCGCTTGCCTGGATCCCTCTTGTAAGTTATGCGGAAGATCATGTATCCAGGGACTCCTCAATAGAAGATGAGGAGACGCTTGCCCGGATACTTGAGGCGCAGGCCAATGATGAAAATGCAGTGGATGAAAACGGAAAACTGATCGGCGAACCGGATGAATCTGAAACCAAACAGCAGGCGGAAACTGTTTCAGGAGTGGATACATCCATAGAAAAACTCAGGGATTTCGAATACCTGCTGGGTAATTTTTATACAGTGGACAGTTCCACCATGATCAGTGCAGATCAGCTTAATGCGGACGATCTTCTGGGCCGAGACATGAAAATCGATAGCGATGCAGAAGGACCGAAAGTTCTGATCTATCATACGCACTCCCAGGAGGAGTTTGCAGATTCTACACCGGGAGATACCTCCACGAGTATTGTCGGAGTCGGGGAATATCTGACAGAGCTTCTGAATGAAAAAGGAATCAAGACGATACACGATACAGGAGTTTACGACATCATTAACGGAAAATTGGACCGGAGCAATGCATACGAATATGCAGGAGCTGCAGTGGAAAAGATCCTGGCGGAAAATCCGACGGTAGAAGTGCTGATCGATCTCCACCGCGACGGCGTGGCGGAAGGTACACATCTTGTCACGGAGATTAACGGAAAACCGACGGCGAAGATCATGTTTTTTAACGGGCTGAGCCGGTCGCGGACGAATGGAGACATTGATTACCTGCCTAATCCGTACATACAGGATAACCTTGCTTTTTCCCTGCAGATGCAAATTGATGCAGAGAATAAATACCCCGGTTTTGTGCGTCACATTTATCTGAGAGCCTACAGGTATAATCTGCATTTGATGCCGAAATCACTGCTGGTTGAGGCCGGGGCGCAGACAAATACAGTAGAAGAGATGATGAATGCAATGGAGGTGCTTTCAGAGATGCTGTATGATGTACTTGTTGAAAGCTGAATGTTGCACAGGTAGTGGTATTTTCGCTTGAAAACCACAAGGACTGGTGTTATATTATGTAATGGATTGTCCTGCGCTCATGCAGGATGAGGTACGAAATAAATATGTCTGCACTCCGGGAGGATGAAGATAAGCCCGAAGTCTGTACATTAGAAGGAGAATGTAAATGGCAGGTAAGAATACATACGATGCGGGCAGCATCGCTGTACTGGAAGGTCTGGAGGCTGTCCGCAAACGACCGGGAATGTATATCGGAAGTGTCTCTACAAAAGGACTGAACCATCTGATCTACGAAATTGTAGATAATGCAGTGGACGAGCATCTTGCGGGGTACTGTACGGAAATCCATGTTACTCTGGAAAAAGACGGATCAGCTACTGTGTCGGACAATGGGCGCGGCGTTCCGGTGGATATGCATGAGAAGGGCGTCTCGGCCGCGCGTCTTGTCTATACGACACTCCATGCCGGAGGAAAATTTGACGACTCTGCATATAAGACCAGCGGCGGTCTCCACGGCGTTGGCTCTTCTGTTGTAAATGCACTTTCCACGTACATGGATGTAAAGATCAGCAAGGACGGTTATATCCATCACGACCGGTATGAGAAGGGGGTGCCTGTGGTCGAACTAGAGGACGGCCTGCTTCCCAGGATCGGCAAGACAAGAAAGACGGGAACAACAGTGAATTTTCTGCCGGACGATACAATCTTCGAAAAGACAAGATTCCGGGCAGAAGAAGTTAAGAGCAGACTTCATGAGACGGCCTACTTAAATCCTGAACTTAAGATCATCTTTGATGATAAGAGGCTGGAAGAGCCGGAACATATCGAGTATCACGAGCCGGAAGGAATCATCGGATTTATCCGGGATCTGAATAAGAAGAAAGAGACTCTCCACGATCCGGTCTATTTTAAAGGGAGCGCGGACGGTATTGAGGTGGAAGTGGCGCTTCAGTATGTCAATGAGTTCCACGAGAATGTTCTGGGTTTCTGTAACAATATTTATAATTCAGAGGGCGGAACCCATCTGACCGGGTTTAAGACCACATTTACTACGGTTATGAATCAATATGCCCGGGAACTTGGTATCCTGAAAGAAAAAGACTCCAATTTTACCGGAGCGGATATCAGAAACGGTATGACGGCTATTGTTTCCATCAAGCATCCGGATCCCAGGTTTGAAGGACAGACAAAGACAAAGCTGGACAACCCGGATGCGTCGAAGGCTGTGAGCAAAGTGACGGGGGAAGAGATTGTCCGCTATTTTGACCGAAATCTGGACACGCTGAAATCGGTGCTCTCCAGCGCCGAGAAAGCGGCGAAGATCCGGAAGACGGAAGAAAAGGCGAAAACCAATCTTCTTACAAAACAGAAATATTCCTTTGACAGCAACGGAAAGCTGGCGAACTGTGAGAGCCGGGATCCGAAGAAATGTGAGATCTTTATTGTAGAGGGTGATTCCGCCGGCGGTTCTGCAAAGACAGCCAGAGACCGTAACTTCCAGGCAATCCTTCCAATCAGGGGAAAAATCCTGAATGTGGAGAAGGCAAGCATTGACAAGATTCTCGCAAATGCTGAGATTAAGACGATGATCAATGCATTCGGATGCGGATTCTCGGAAGGATACGGCAATGACTTTGACATCTCAAAGCTGCGTTATGACAAGATCATTATCATGGCAGATGCAGACGTGGACGGAGCCCATATTTCGACGCTCCTTCTGACACTGTTCTACCGGTTTATGCCAGAGCTGATTTACGAGGGTCATGTGTATATCGCTATGCCGCCGCTCTATAAAGCAATGCCGAAAAATGGCGAGGAAGAATATCTTTATGATGATAAGGCACTGGAAAAATACAGAAAGACGCATAGCGGACCGTTTACGCTGCAGCGCTACAAAGGTCTGGGAGAGATGGACGCGGAACAGCTTTGGGAGACTACGCTGGATCCTGAGCGACGGCTTCTCAAACTGGTCGAGATCGAGGATGCCAGGATGGCGTCCAGTGTGACGGAGATGCTCATGGGAACGGAGGTGCCGCCGAGACGTGCGTTTATCTATGAAAATGCGACGGAGGCGGAACTGGATATCTGATAAAAATGTAACAGTTCAGCCGCGCCATTCGCAAAGCCGCACTAACGTGCTGCCTGCGGCTATGCCGCTTCTTTGCTCATATACTGGCGCTCAGCTCATCTGACTGTCAGTCGCCGGATTCTTATGCAAGCATAAATCCGCCTCCTGACATCAGATGGCTGAACTGTTACGATAAAAAGCAAGGAGAATAAACATGAACAGTGAATCACAGATCATAAGGACAGAATATTCTGACCTTATGAAGAAGTCGTATATAGATTACGCCATGAGCGTTATCATTTCCCGTGCGCTGCCGGACGTCCGCGACGGACTCAAACCGGTGCAGAGGCGTACACTTTATGATATGCATGAATTGGGTATACGCTATGACAGACCATACAGAAAATGCGCCCGTATTGTAGGAGACACCATGGGTAAATATCATCCGCATGGAGACAGCTCCATTTATGAGGCGCTGGTCGTTATGGCCCAGGATTTCAAAAAGGGCCAGATCCTTGTGGACGGTCATGGAAACTTCGGATCCATCGAGGGAGACGGCGCTGCCGCCATGCGTTATACGGAGGCCAGACTGACTAAATTCACACAGGAAGTCTGTCTGGCGGATTTGGATAAAAACATCATCGATTTTGGCCCGAACTTTGACGAGACGGAGAAAGAACCACTCGTGCTGCCGGTACGCGTGCCAAATCTTCTTGTAAATGGCGCCGAGGGTATTGCGGTCGGTATGGCGACCAGCATCCCGACGCATAATCTCGGGGAGGTTATCGATGCGGTCAAGGCGTATATGAAGAATGATGCGATCAGTACAAAGCAGCTCATGAAATATATCAAGGGCCCTGATTTCCCGACGGGCGGCATTGTTGTGAATAAGGATGATCTGCTGGATATCTACGAGACTGGTCAGGGTAAGATCAAGATTCGGGGGAAGGTGGAAGTGGAAGATCTCAAAGGCGGGAAAAAGCAGCTCGTGATCAGTGAGATTCCCTATACCATGATAGGAACCGGAATCAGCAAATTTTTGAATGACGTGGCGAATCTGGTAGAGACAAAGAAAACAACCGACATTGTGGACATTTCCAATCAGTCCTCAAAAGAGGGAATACGTATTGTACTTGAACTGAAAAAAGGCGCTGATGTGGAAAATCTGAAAAACATGCTTTATAAGAAGACACGGCTTGAGGATACGTTCGGCGTAAACATGCTTGCAGTGGCAGATGGAAGGCCTGAAACACTCGGACTTAAGAAAATCATTGAATACCATGTGGATTTTCAGTTTGAGCTTGCCACGCGAAAATATCAGACACTGCTCTCCAGGGAAAAAGAAAAGAGCGAGGTACAGGAAGGACTGATCAAGGCCTGCGATGTGATAGACCTGATCATTGAGATCCTGCGCGGAAGCAAATCGGTAAAGGATGCAAGAGCATGCCTTGTGAACGGTGTCACAGACAATATCAGATTTAAATCCGGCATTTCAAAGAAGATGGCAGCTCTGCTGCGCTTTACCGAGCGGCAGGCCACGGCAATCCTGGAGATGCGTCTCTACCGTCTCATCGGGCTGGAAATTGAAGCTCTCCGGGCTGAGCATGAACAGACGCTCAAAAATATCGCGCGCTTTGAAGATATCCTGAACAATTATGACTCTATGGCGGGCGTGATCATGGAGGAGCTGGACGGCTTCAAGAAAGAATACGCGCGTAAGCGCCGCACTGTTATTGAAAATGCGGAAGAAGCGGTATACGAGGAGAAGAAGATAGAAGAGCAGGAAGTCGTCTTCCTGATGGATCGATTCGGGTATGCCAAGACGGTAGATACTTCTGTCTATGAGAGGAACAAGGAGGCTGCCGACAGCGAGAATAAGTATGTAGTGCACTGTATGAATACAGGAAAACTTTGTATTTTTACAGATACCGGGCGCATGCATCAGGTGAAAGTGCAGGATGTGCCCTATGGAAGATTTAGGGATAAAGGAACGCCTATCGACAATGTCAGTAATTATTCTACCAGCGATGAACAGATTATTATGGTATGCGATTCCGAACAGATGCGGTTTGCCTATCTGTTATTTGCGACAGCGCAGGGGATGATCAAGAGAGTGGAAGGAACAGAATTCCAGGTGTCCAAGCGAACCATTGCAGCGACAAAGCTTCAGGAAGGAGACTCCCTTATTGCAGTGAAAGTAGTAAACGACAGCCATCAGACAGTTCTGCAGACGAGAAACGGGTATTTTCTCAGATTTCCGGCTGCCGATATTCCGGTGAAGAAGAAAGCTGCCGTAGGCGTGCGCGGCATCCGTCTTCAGAAAAAGGACGAGCTGGAACATATATATTTATTTGAAGAGGGAACGGAGACGAAGATTGACTATAATGAAAAAGAAGTCACGCTGAACCGACTGAAACAGGCAAAACGCGACGGCGCAGGAACCAAATATAGGGGATAGCTGCAAAAGTCTCATTGAATCTTTTTGATTTCAGCCCTTGCAATCTTCGGAAACTGGTGGTATACTTACCAATAGTTACATAAAGAACCCGGCAGAAGAGTGAACGAAAGTTCACTCTTCTTTGTTGGTAAGGAGGAAGTATATCGTGTCGAAAAGGGAAGAATACGAACAGAGAACAGAAGAACTTCTCGAGCCGGTCATTGCAGAGCTGGGATTTGAACTGGTAGATGTGGAATATGTCAAAGAAGGAGGCACCTGGTATCTCAGGGCTTATATTGACAAACCTGGCGGAATCACTGTGGATGACTGCGAGGCAGTCAGCAGGAAGTTCTCGGATATCCTTGATGAGAAAGACTACATCGAGGATTCTTATGTGTTTGAGGTGAGTTCACCGGGACTTGGAAGACCTTTGAAAAAAGAGAAAGATTTTGCAAGAAGTATCGGCGAGGAAGTGGAAATCCGCACTTATCGTGCTATTGACAGGCAAAAGGAATTTGTCGGAATTCTGAAAAGTTACGACGACAAGTCAGTAACGATCACCTATGAAGATGATACGGAACAGACATTTAACAGGGCAGACATCGCTCTGATCCGTCTGGCTTTGGATTTTTAATTATTTTAGGAGGAAACGTAAGAATGAACACAGAGTTAATGGAGGCATTGACAATTCTCGAGAAAGAGAAGAACATCAGCAAAGACGTGATGATGGACGCGATTGAGAACTCTTTGATCAGCGCATGCAAGAACCATTTCGGTACGGCGGAGAACATCAAGGTGATCATGGACCGTGAGACATGCGACTATGCAGTGTATGCGGAGAAAACAGTCGTAGAGGAAGTGACAAATCCGGCGCTGGAGATCAGCCTTGAGGAGGCGGAGCAGATTGATTCCGCACTTCAGATCGGAGACGTAGCGCAGATTCCGGTACAGTCGAAGGAATTCGGACGTATTGCCACACAGAATGCAAAGAACCTGATTCTTCAGAAAATCAGGGAGGAAGAGAGAAAAGTCGTATTCGACCAGTATTTTGAGAAAGAGAAAGACATCGTTACAGGTATTGTACAGCGCTATGTAGGCAAGAATATCAGCATCAATCTCGGAAGGGCGGACGCCATGCTGACTGAGAATGAGCAGGTCAAAGGAGAGGTGTTCAAACCTACGGAACGCATTAAACTTTATGTGGTCGAAGTGAAGAATACGCCCCGCGGGCCGAAGATCCTCGTATCCCGTACACATCCGGAACTCGTAAAGCGTCTCTTTGAGGCAGAGGTTGCTGAGGTAAGAGACGGAACAGTGGAAATCAAAAGTATCGCGCGTGAAGCCGGATCCCGTACAAAGATGGCGGTCTGGTCCAATGATCCGAATGTAGATCCGGTAGGAGCCTGCGTGGGTATCAATGGAGCGAGAGTCAATGCAGTCGTGCAGGAACTCAGGGGAGAGAAGATTGATATCATCAACTGGGACGAGAATCCGGCACTTCTGATTGAGAATGCGCTGAGTCCGGCAAAGGTTATCTCTGTTATGGCCGATCCGGAAGAAAAAGTTGCAAATGTGATCGTACCTGATTATCAGCTTTCACTTGCAATTGGAAAAGAAGGACAGAACGCCCGACTCGCAGCAAGGCTGACCGGATATAAGATCGATATCAAGAGCGAGACTCAGGCTATCGAAGCAGGCGATCTTCCGGAAAATTATATGGAACAGATGGGCCTTATGGGTGAGGAAGGATATACAGGCGACTATGATGATGAATATGAGGAAGGCGCCTATGATGACTATGACGGATATGACGGTTCCGACGAATATGATGTTCCGGAGGAAACTGAAGAGCCGGAAGAGATTGAATTCGTAGAGACAGATAAAGAATAAACCCAGGATATGATCTGAAGGAGTGGTTTTTTGGCAGGAAAGAAGATCCCCATGAGAAAATGCGTGGGATGCGGTGAGATGAAACCGAAAAAAGAACTGATGCGTATACTGAAAACGGAGAGCGGAGAATTTATTGTCGACGCCGCCGGAAAGAAAAACGGAAGAGGCGCGTATATTTGCCGCTCGCTGGAATGTTTTAAGAGTGCGGTAAAGTCTAGGGGGCTTGAGCGCTCTTTTAAGCAGGAGATCCCGCAGGATGTATATGACAGTCTGGAAAAGGAGATGGGCGAGATTGAGAAAGAGGGATAAGATCCTGTCTCTGATCGGTCTCGCGACTAAAGCGGGAAGATGCATAAGCGGCGAGACTATGACAGAGAGCGAGACAAAGTCAGGAAAGGCGAAGCTTGTAATCGTTGCATCAGACGCGTCAGAGAATACGAAGAAAAAATTTCAGGATATGTGTAAATTTTACAAAGTTCCAATTTGTATTTACGGAGATAAAGATACCTTAGGGCATGCAATGGGAAAAGAATTCCGTGCATCTCTGGCGATATTGGACGAAGGATTTGCAGACGGAATTCGAAAAGAGCTTAACGATCGAGAGGATATTGCATAAGGAGGTAGTTGATATGACAAAAATGAGGGTACATGAACTGGCCAAAGAGCTGGGGATGGAAAATAAAGATCTTGTAGATATTCTTCAGAAGAAAAATGTGGAGATTAAGAATCATATGAGTACGATCGAGGATAACGTGGCTGATGAGATCCGCCGTGAGATGTCCGCAAAGAGTGAGAAGAATACGGGGAAAACAGCGGAGCAGTCTGAATCAAAAGAAACTGCAGCTCCAAAGAAAAAAAATCTTGCTTTTGTAATCCGTCCGCAGAATTCTAAGAACAGCAGCCGGATCCAGGGAAGCCGCCCGGCTCAGCGTCAGTCTCGTCCGGGGCAGCCGGGAGCGCGTCCGGTTCATGGAGCGCGTCCAGCGGGTGAGAGACCCCAGCGTCCTGCACAGCCGACCCGCAGCGCAGGGGAAGGCAGGCCTGCATCAGAAAGCAGACCGGCAGGAGAACGTCCGGCACGTCCGGAGCGTCCTGTACAGCAGGTTCGCAGTGCAGGAGAGAGCAGACCGGCAGTAGAGAATAAACCGGCAGGAGAACGTCCGGCACGTCCGGAGCGTCCTGTACAGCCGACCCGCAGTGCAGGGGAGAGCAGACCGGCAGGAGAGAGCAGACCACAGAGCGATCGGCAGATACGCCAGGATCATGCTTCGCACGGAACACGCTACAATGAAGGCAAAGGTTCTCAGGAGCATCAGCCAAGAAGCGACAGACAGGGATCTGACCGTTCGCAGAGAGGAGACAGACCACAGGGCGGACGTTCGTTCGGAAACGGAAGAAACGGACGCCAGGAGAGAGGCGGACGTGATCAGCGCGGAGGCCAGGGCGCACGGCCGGATCGGAGAGACTCACGCAGAGATGATATGAGCACCCCGGTTATGGAACAGCAGAAGAGTCAGAGAAATAAAGCAAAAGATAAAGAACGCGACAATAAGAAAAAAGAATACAGAGACGAAGCTTTTGAAGAAAAAGGAAAAAAGGGCAGAAAACAGAAGCAGATTGCGGAAGTAAAGAGACCGCAGCCTAAGGAAGAGAAGAAGGAAGAAAAGATCAAACAGATCGTCATTCCGGAAGTCCTCACGATCAAGGAACTGGCCGACAAGATGAAAGTAGTGCCGTCTGTGATTGTAAAGAAACTTTTCCTGCAGGGCAAGGTTGTTACCGTAAATCAGGAGATTGATTATGAGACGGCAGAGGAGATCGCACTTGACTTTGATGTACTTTGTGAGAAGGAGGAAGTCGTCGATGTAATCGAAGAACTCCTCAAAGAAGATGAAGAAGACGAAAACCAGATGGTAAAACGTCCGCCTGTAGTCTGCGTTATGGGGCATGTCGACCATGGCAAAACATCTCTCCTCGATGCAATTCGCCACACAAACGTGACAGACCGGGAGGCCGGCGGAATTACGCAGCACATCGGCGCTTATGTGGTAGAGGTCAACGGGGAGAAGATCACGTTCCTCGATACACCGGGTCACGAAGCGTTTACTGCTATGCGTATGAGAGGTGCAAGCTCCACTGATATCGCAATCCTTGTAGTCGCAGCGGACGACGGTGTGATGCCCCAGACTGTAGAGGCGATCAATCATGCGAAAGCCGCCGGGGTTGAGATCATTGTGGCGATCAACAAGATCGATAAACCGGGCGCCAATGTAGAGCGCGTGAAACAGGAACTCACAGAATATGAACTTATACCGGAAGACTGGGGCGGAAGCACAGTATTCGTGCCGGTATCCGCTCATACAAAAGAAGGAATTCCGGAATTGCTGGAGATGATCCTGCTTACCGCAGAGGTGATGGAACTGAAAGCCAATCCGAACCGTGCGGCGAGAGGACTTGTTATCGAGGCAGAGCTTGACAAAGGAAAAGGTTCTGTGGCGACAGTCCTCGTTCAGAAAGGAACGCTCCATGTGGGAGATGCTATTGCAGCAGGAAGCGCCCACGGCCGTGTGCGTGCCATGATGGATGACAGAGGAAGGCGTGTCAAAGAGGCGGGGCCGTCACAGCCGGTAGAGATCCTCGGATTAAATGAAGTGCCGAATGCCGGAGAAGTATTCGTAGGATGCGACTCCGAGAAAGAGGCGAGAAGCTTTGCCGAGACATTTATTGCACAGAACAAAGTGAAACTTCTTGAAGAAACAAAATCAAGAATGTCTCTTGACGATCTGTTCAATCAGATCCAGGAAGGCAACCTGAAAGAACTGGATATCGTAGTAAAAGCAGACGTACAGGGATCTGTGGAAGCCCTGAAGCAAAGCCTTCTCAAGCTTTCGAACGATGAAGTGGTGATCAAGGTGATCCACGGAGGCGTGGGAGCTATCAACGAATCGGATGTGATCCTGGCTTCTGCTTCCAACGCGATCATCATCGGATTTAATGTCCGCCCGGATGCTACGGCAAAAGATATCGCCGAGCGCGAGGGTGTGGATATCAGACTGTACAGAGTCATCTACAATGCGATCGAGGATGTGGAAGCAGCCATGAAAGGTATGCTTGATCCGGTATTTGAGGAGAAAGTGCTCGGTCATGCGGAAGTTCGTCAGACATTCAAGGCTTCCGGAGTCGGTACGATCGCAGGAGCTTACGTTCAGGACGGTATTTTCGAGAGGAACTGTTCTGTCCGTCTGATTCGCGACGGCGTTGTAGTATTCGACGGACCGCTTGCATCCCTTAAGAGATTCAAGGACGATGTCAAGGAAGTAAGGGCCGGATATGAATGTGGTTTCGTATTTGAAAATTATAATGATATCAAGGAAGGCGACAATGTGGAAGCCTATAAGATGGTGGAAATCGAGAGAAAATAAGTCTTCCGGAAAAAGGAGCGGCAATGAAAAAAAACAGTATTAAAAACACACGTGTAAACGCTGAAGTCCAGCGGGAACTGAGCAACATCATTCGCAGCGGGATCAAAGATCCAAGAGTTGCGCCGATGACTTCCGTGGTAGCTGTGGAAGTTGCTCCGGACTTAAAGACATGTAAAGCATATATCAGTGTCCTCGGGGATAAGAAAGCCCAGGAGGACACGATCCGCGGCCTGCAGAGTGCGGAGGGATATATCCGCCGAGAGCTGGCGCATACGATCAATATGCGTAATACCCCGGAGATCCGGTTCATCGTGGACCAGTCTATTGAGTATGGCGTGAATATCAGCAGGAAAATAGATGAAGTAACCAGAGATTTGGATAATGGAGTTGATTAATAGCATGAAACTTGTATTAAGTGATATTCTGAAAGGTAAGAAGAGAGTTGCCCTGGGCGGTCATGTACGCCCGGACGGCGACTGTGTGGGAGCATGCATGGGTCTGTACCTCTATCTGAAAGACCGGTATCCTGATATCCATACGGACGTGTATCTGGAGGAGGTTCCAGAGGCTTACCGCATGATCCAAGGCACAGATGAAGTGAAAACACAGATTACTGACGGTGACGTGTATGACCTGTTCATCTGTCTGGACTGCGGAGACGCGCAGAGGCTGGGATTTTCAGGACCTCTGTTCGAGCATGCGAAGGAGACGCTGTGCATCGATCATCACATCAGTAATGATGCATTTGCAGACCATAACTATATCGTGCCGGACGCCAGCTCTACTTCTGAGCTTGTGTATACCGTACTGGATAAGGAAAAGATAAGTCTGCCTTCAGCCGAGGCTCTCTATATGGGTATTGTGCATGATACAGGCGTATTTCAGTACTCATGCACCTCTCCGGAGACGATGGAGATCGCTGCGGATCTGATGCGAAAAGGGATCAACGGAAATGAAATCATAGATA
The DNA here is from genome assembly GCA_019119265.1 of Candidatus Mediterraneibacter intestinigallinarum. Lineage (GTDB taxonomy): Bacteria > Bacillota > Clostridia > Lachnospirales > Lachnospiraceae > Mediterraneibacter > Mediterraneibacter intestinigallinarum. The sequence continues at coordinate 13,222 of DWXI01000170.1, forward strand.
AGACTTATTATGAGAAGACATACATACAGAATCAGATTCTTGGCCGGGCGCTGCTTGAGAGCATGCTCGTCATGGATAAGAAATGTATCGTGTCTGTGATCCGGCAGAGATCAATGGAGTTCTTCCAGGCAAAACCATCGGATCTGGAAGGGATTGTGAGTCAGCTCAGACAGACAAAAGGCGTGGAAGTGGCAATCTTTCTCCATGAGCTGAGCCCTCAGAAATTCAAAGTCAGCCTCAGATCAAAAGGGAAGGTCGACGTAAGCGATATCGCCAAATTCTATGGAGGCGGCGGACATGTCCGTGCAGCCGGTGTGACAATGGAGGGATCCAGCCACGACGTGATTAATAATATAACGGCCAGGATCGCATTGCAGTTAAAACATGAAGGAGAACAGGTCGAGGAACAATGATCAACGGAATCCTGAATATTTATAAGGAAAAAGGTTATACTTCCCATGATGTGGTGGCGCGTCTTCGGGGAATTGCAGGACAGAAGAAGATCGGGCATACGGGCACCCTTGATCCGGAAGCGGAGGGGGTGCTTCCTGTCTGTCTCGGACGGGCTACAAAGGTCTGCGATATGCTTACCGATAAAGATAAAACATATGAGGCGGTTCTGCTTCTCGGAAGAGTGACGGACACACAGGATACTACCGGGAAAGTTCTCTCTGAGAGGCCTGTGAACGATCCGGATCTGCCGGGAGGACCTGTCACAGAGCAGAAAGCGGAAGAGTGTATCCGTGGATTTATCGGAACGTATGATCAGATTCCTCCAATGTATTCCGCACTGAAAGTGGGTGGGAAAAAGCTTTACGAACTGGCAAGGGAAGGAAAGACGGTGGAAAGAAAGAGCCGGAGAGTAATGATCTATGATATCAGGATTAAAGACATCAGTCTTCCCCGGATCCGTATGGAAGTGGATTGTTCCAAAGGTACTTATATACGTACGTTGTGTCATGATATCGGAGAGAAGCTTGGATGCGGTGGTTGTATGGAACAGCTTCTGCGCATACGGGCAGGCAGATTTCCGATCGAAGCAAGCCGGAAACTTGATGAAGTAGAGAAACTGGTACGCGCCGGAAGACTTGAGGAGATCCTGATTCCTGTTGATCAGATGTTTGAGGATCTCGGTGAAATCCGGTTGAAAGCACAGTACAATTACCTTGCTTACAATGGCAATCCGTTCGGAAACAGTCACATTGCACACAGAAATCCGCCCAAGGCTAACATTACCGCAAACAGAAATTCTCCAGAAGACAGTCAATTCCGGGTGTATGACAGCAGAGGGAATTTTATCGGTGTTTATCATTATGACAAGGAAACAGGAAGGTTCCGTCCTGAAAAGATGTTCCTGGATCCGGAACAAATCCGGTGAACAAAGAGAATCGAGGATTACTATGAAATACATTACAGGGATCGAATCCTACAGCGGACAGAAGAAGACGGCAGTTACCCTGGGCAAGTTTGACGGACTGCACCGGGGGCACCAGAAACTGGTCAAAAAGATCAGATCGTATGCATCGAATGAATGTGAGAGTATAGTATGCGCCTTTGACATGCACAGAGACTCCCTTATGACAAACAGGGAACGACGTGAACATCTGGAAAATCAGGTTGACTGGCTGATCGATCAGCCATTTACAAAGGAACTGCGGGAGATGGAGGCGGAGACATTCGTCGGGGATGTTCTGCATAAGACTCTGCGGGCGGCACATATCGTAGTGGGCACGGATTTCACCTTCGGCTATGCAAAACGGGGCAATGCGCAGATGCTCCTTGAATATGCGGAACAGTACGGATATACAGTGGATGTGATCGAGAAAGAACGATACATGGGAACCGTCATCAGCAGTACTTATATAAAAGATGCTCTCACCCAGGGAGATGTGAAGCTTGCGGAGCGCCTGCTTGGATATCCCTATGAGATAACAGGAACTGTCCAGCATGGAAAGCAGCTCGGACGCACACTGGGATTTCCTACAATGAATATCGAGCCAGAAGAGAACAAGATCCTGCCCCGATTCGGAGTTTATGCCTGCAGAGTGAAGATTGACGGAAAATGGTATGGAGCTATAGGAAATGCCGGAATTAAACCTACAGTGACGGATGAACGGCGCCGTTTGTTGGAAGTATATGTATATGATTATGAAGGGGATGCTTACGGTAAAGAAATCACTGCGCAGTTCTGTGATTTTGAACGGCCTGAGATAAAATTCGGTTCTCTCGAAGAGCTTAGAGAGAACGTTATGGGAGATATGCGTTACGGCGAACGGTTCTTCAACGAACTCAACGAACACAGTATATAAAAATATCTTTACAATCATCCGGACGTATGCTATAGTATACAAGGTTAAAAAGCCGGTGTTCGGTGACCGGATCACTCCGACCGTCGCTTAATACCTGGCGTTTATCAAAGTTTTAAGGAGGAAATGAAAATGATCGCAAAAGAGAAGAAACAGGCAATCATCAAAGAGTATGGAAGAACAGAGGGTGACACAGGTTCACCGGAGGTACAGGTAGCTATTCTGACAGCAAGAATTAATGAGCTGACAGAGCATTTTAAGGCTAACCCGAAAGATCACCATTCAAGAAGAGGACTTCTTAAGATGGTTGGTCAGAGAAGAGGACTTCTTGCATACTTGAAGAAGATCGATATCGAGAGATACCGTTCACTGATCGAGAGACTCGGACTGAGAAAATAGTCAGGAGTTTCAGAAAAGAAACAACGGCGGGGCAGAGAAATCTGCCCCGTTTTTTCTTGCACGATTGAAAATGTTTGATTTACGAAATACAGTGTGATATAATATTTTAGATTGCGGACAGTTTTGCGTAACCGAGACCACTGAAAAGCATATTGCATCCTCAGCAGTGTGTTTTTCAGTAGTTTCGGAGACACCTGCCCGCGGAAAAATCCATTGATAAAAAGGAGAATAAAATGTACAAAAAGTATGAAATGGAACTTGCAGGCAGAACGCTGCGCGTAGATGTCGACAGAGTTGCAAAGCAGGCAAACGGCGCTGTTCTCATGCACTATGGCGATACGACAGTTCTCTGCACTGCAACAGCTTCCGAAAAGCCGAGAGAAGGGATTGATTTCTTCCCTTTGAGTGTAGAGTATAATGAAAGAATGTATTCCGTAGGAAAGATTCCCGGAGGATTCAACAAGAGAGAGGGGAAGGCATCTGAAAATGCAATTTTGACAGACCGTGTCATCGACCGCCCGATGCGTCCGCTTTTCCCGAAAGACTACAGAAATGATGTAACACTGGAGAACCTTGTTATGTCTGTAGATCAGGACTGCAGTCCGGAACTGACAGCTATGCTCGGCGCGTCTATCGCGACAAGCATTTCCGATATCCCGTTTGACGGACCGATCTCCACGACACAGGTCGGACTCATCGACGGAGAGTTTGTATTCAATCCGACTGCTTCCCAGAGAGAGGTTTCTGAACTTGCTCTTACAGTTGCTTCTACAAAGGAAAAGGTCATCATGATCGAGGCAGGCGCAAATGAAGTGCCGGAGGACAAGATGATCGAGGCAATCTTTGCGGCGCATGACCTGAACCAGAAGGTCATCGCATTTTTTGATACGATCGTGGCAGAGTGTGGCAAGCCGAAACACGAGTATCAGAGCTTTGCAGTTCCGCAGGAACTCTTCGATGCGATTCAGGAGATCGTTACTCCGGCAGAGATGGAAGAAGCTGTATTCACGGATGATAAGCAGACAAGAGAAGAGAACATCCGTGTGATCACAGATAAGCTTGCCGAGGCTTTCGCAGATAATGAAGAATGGCTGGACAAGCTGGGTGAGGCTGTATATCAGTATCAGAAAAAGACAGTAAGAAAGATGATCCTCAAAGATCACAAACGTCCGGATGGACGCGCCATTGATCAGATCAGACCGCTTGCGGCTGAAGTCGACCTGATCCCGAGGGTACACGGATCTGCCATGTTTACAAGAGGACAGACACAGATCTGTACAGTGACGACACTGGCGCCGCTTTCAGAGGCGCAGAGACTGGATGGCCTTGATGAGGCCGAGACGTCTAAGAGATATATGCACCACTACAATTTCCCGTCCTATTCTGTTGGCGAGACGAAACCGTCCAGAGGACCGGGACGTCGTGAGATCGGACACGGTGCACTTGCGGAGAGAGCCCTGCTGCCGGTACTTCCGAGCGAAGCAGATTTCCCGTATGCCATCCGTACGGTATCCGAGACATTTGAATCCAACGGTTCTACATCTCAGGCAAGTGTGTGTGCTTCCAGTATGTCACTTATGACTGCCGGTGTGCCGATCAAGGCTCCGGTAGCGGGAATCTCCTGCGGACTTGTGACGGGCGAGACAGATGACGATTATCTTGTGCTGACGGACATCCAGGGTCTGGAAGACTTCTTTGGAGATATGGACTTCAAAGTTGCAGGTACTCACAAAGGTATCACTGCGATCCAGATGGATATTAAGATCCATGGCCTTACAAGACCGATCATTGAGGAGGCAGTCGCGGCTACGAGAAAGGCAAGGCTCTATATCATCGATGAAGTGATGAATAAGGCTATTGCCGAGCCAAGGCCGGAAGTAGGACCGTATGCACCGAAGATCATCCAGATGCAGATTGACCCGCAGAAGATCGGCGATGTAGTAGGTCAAAGAGGAAAGACGATAAATGCTATTATCGAACAGACAGGTGTTAAGATCGATATTGAAGACGATGGTTCGGTATCAATCTGCGGTACTGAGAAAGAGAGCATGGACAAGGCTGCAAAACTTATCTATACCATCGTAACGGATTTTGAGGCTGGTCAGGTATTTGAAGGAAAAGTCGTCAGCATCAAAGATTTCGGAGCATTTCTCGAGTTCGCGCCTGGCAAGGAAGGACTTGTACACATCTCTAAGATTGCCAAGAAGAGGGTGAATAAAGTAGAAGATGTACTCGCTCTCGGCGATGTAGTAAAGGCTGTATGCCTTGGCAAAGACAAGATGGGAAGATTCAGCTTCAGCATCAGAGATGTAGATGAATAAAATGATGTTGGGATCAAAAGCTTCAACTATGATGTAAGATGAGAAACAGGATATAAGACGTGTGGCAGGACTGTGGCGGCATAGCCCTGCTATGCGTCTATTTTATACTTTCAGGGACGGCAGGCTGCCGCGTCAGCCTGTTTGGATTCATGGAAAGCGAGGAACCGGTATGGAACAGATGTCATTATTCGGAAATAACAGAGCGATGACCCCGCTTGCCAGCAGACTTCGTCCGGATTCGCTGGATGATTTTGTGGGTCAGGAGCATCTTGTGGGAAAAGGGAAGATCCTGAGACAGCTGATCGAGAGAGACCAGATCTCATCCATGATCTTCTGGGGGCCTCCGGGCGTGGGAAAGACGACCCTTGCCAGTATCATAGCCGGAAAGACGAAGTCGGAATTCATTAATTTCAGTGCAGTTACCAGCGGGATCAAGGAAATTAAGGAAGTGATGAGCCGTGCGGAGATGAGCAGGAGAGTGGGAATGCGTACCGTCCTGTTTGTAGACGAGATCCATCGCTTTAACAAAGCCCAGCAGGATGCATTTCTTCCATATGTAGAGCGGGGCAGTATTATACTGATCGGTGCAACGACAGAAAATCCTTCTTTTGAGATCAATGCGGCGCTTCTGTCAAGGTGCCGTGTCTTTGTGCTGAAAGCGCTGGAGGAGGATGACCTTGTAAAACTTCTGGAAAATGCCCTGAAGAATCCTGATGGTTTCGGAAATCAGAACGTCGATATTTCTCCAGAAAACCTCCGCGCTATTGCTGCCTTTGCAAACGGCGACGCAAGGACTGCGCTTAATACGCTGGAGATGGCTGTCTTAAACGGCGAGATCAGTGCAGAGGGGATTACGGTTACGACAGAAGGACTTTCCCAGTGCATCAGCCGTAAGTCTCTTCTGTATGATAAAACAGGAGAGGAACATTACAATCTGATCTCTGCCCTTCATAAATCTATGCGAAACAGTGATCCTGACGCGGCTATCTACTGGATGATGCGCATGCTGGAAGGAGGAGAAAATCCGCTCTATATCGCCCGGCGCCTGATCCGTTTTGCCAGCGAAGACGTGGGGATGGCAGACAGTCATGCGCTTCAGGTGGCGGTGGCAGCCTATCAGGCCTGCCATTTCCTCGGGATGCCCGAGTGTGATGTCCACCTCACTCATGCAGTTGTCTACCTGTCTATGGCGCCCAAGTCCAATGCCCTTTACACAGCCTGTGAAGCTGCAAAAAAGGACGTGAGGACATTGCGGGCAGAGCCGGTGCCCATGCAGATCAGGAATGCAGTTACAGGACTTATGAAAGAGCAGGGATATGGAAAAGGTTACGAATATGCACATGATACCGAAGAAAAGCTGACTCATATGCAGTGCATGCCGGACAGCCTGAAAGACAGAACGTATTATCATCCGACACAGGAAGGCGAAGAGAAGAAAACAGCCGAACGTCTGGAAGAGATTTCTGCTTATAAAATGTCCGGAAAAAGCTCAGACTATTCATAAGTGCTTTTAAGAGAGGGATACTTATCGTGAAACGACTGAGTGAATACTTATTTCTGGGAACTCTGGGCGGAACGCTCTACTATTCTTTCGAAATGATATTCCGGGGATTTTCTCACTGGTCCATGTTCCTGCTGGGAGGCGTCTGCCTTGTATTTTTTGCCCAGCAGGGCATATGGACCGGGTGGAGAGAACCCCTGTGGAAACAGGTGATATGGTGCGCGGTCTTTGTGACTTCCTGTGAGTTTATCACAGGGATATTTGTGAATAAGGTCATGCACTGGAATGTGTGGGATTATACGGATCAGCCCTTTCAACTTATGGGCCAGATCTGTCTTCCTTTTACCATTATATTTTCAGGATTGTGCGCAGTAGGAATCCTTCTAAGCGGATATCTGCTCCATTTTCTCTACGGAGAGAAGAAACCGGAATTTCATGTATTATGAGATTAAGCTCCCTGGAATTCATTACAGATAGTCTTCTTAGGGATAAGGAGAA
>DWXI01000171.1 GCA_019119265.1 Candidatus Mediterraneibacter intestinigallinarum
GCTGAACACTCGTCCGGATTGCTGCGCAAGATAGAGAAGAGCGCTAAATTCCAGATGGGGCAGTGATATTTCTGTCTCCTCCCGAAACACCTGACGTTGATAAGGGTAGGCGGTGAGGCCGGGGTAGGTGAACATCGATGCAGTATCTTGCTGAACAGTCATAAATTTGGGTTCACCAGATAATACGGACAACACCTTAGTTAAAATCTGATCCTCGTCATACTTGAAGGTTAATATCATTACTTTCCCAATACAGATACTATGATTTTTTCTGCAATCTCTACACTAAAGGAGGTTACTTCGGAGATAGTTTCAGAAAATAGGGTCTTATCATCTGTATCTTCTACTGATATTTCTAAACTACCATCATCCGTATCTACACCAATGTTCAACTTTGCATTTTGACCTTGCAGATGATTACCTACCTTTTCTGCAAAGTCTATCAACATAGTTATTACTGTATTCATTACCTGAATAAAACAAGAGCGCTGTGACAGCACAGCGCTCCTGCCTGATTTCTGATATACTTCTCAGCTCATCTTCAGCTCATCAATGATATTCTGTTTCTGTATGATCCCCATTGTATAAATCATGGTCAGCCCAACCACCAGGAATACAAAGCCAACAGCAATTCCGATATATTCCCATGGCACAAGATAGTTTGTATCCACTCCTCCTGCCAGCACCCGGTAGATCAGGAAGCTCACCAGAAGGGACAGGATCACTCCGTACAGGATGGAACGAAGCCCATAGATCAGGCATTCATAGCACATCATCCTCCGGAATCCGCCTTTCTGCATTCCCACGGAACGAAGCATGGCGAACTCTTTTCTCCTGAGCATCAGATTTGTAGAAATGGTATTGAACACATTTGCCACTGCGATCAGGGAGATCAGGATGATGAATCCGTAAGACAGCACGCTGATAGCTGTCATGATCTGACGGTCCTGTTCGTAACTCTGCGCATTATCATACACGCTTCCTGCAATGCCGCTCTGCTCCATATCCTGAGACAGTTCTCGGTATACCGCAGCATGATCCGTACATTGGATTCCAATATACCAGAGCCGCCCCATCAGATCCTCCTGACTACCGATATATTTCTCATATGCGCTCTCACTCGTCAGCAATAGAACCATATATCCCGAATCGTCATAAACGCCCGGGGGAAGGCTGTCATAACTGCCCAGAAGCTCCACATTTCCCAACGGGTGTACAGTCTCATTGCCCTCCTCATCGTACTCTGTATACTGCATCACCAAATCCGCGCTCTCCGATGAATCCGAAAACACAGGCACACGCTCATAGCGCTGGGTATCTCCGTTGTATACCCGCAAAGATGAGGGGTACAGGACAGGCACACCGTCTGTATCTCCATCTTTCTCCGATCCATCCAGAGTTTCAAATACTTCATCTGGAAGGATCATCAAACCGGCATCCAGCGTATCCCTGCCGGTGTCAGCATTCCATCCATATCCGTACTGTATAAACCTCTCGTCCAGACTGCCGGATCCGCCTGCAATCTGCACCGTGTTGTAAGGCATACTGTATTCCTGTGCCAGTGTCACATCCTCATACTGCTCTGCCATCTTCTTCACCTGTTCACTGACATACTCGCCGCCTTCATTCACTTCACTCATATTTTCTCCGCCGGCATCCTCTTCACCGACGTCCGTTTCCCCGGCACTTTCCAGTTCTCCGTTGGACATCCTCCAGATCACCTGTACATCAGGCATCTCCAGCACGAAGCTCCCTGTGTCCACCAGATATTTTCCAAAGGATGAGACGGACACAAACAGGACGATGCTCATGGTCAGGGAAGCCACCGTACTTCTGTATTTCTTCCGATCTCTCCTGTAGTTCTTCTGGGCAAGCATACCCTCCAGACCAAAGACTCTGTAGAACATCTTTGATGTCTTCACTTCTTTTCCTTTTATCCGGATATCCTTGGCCGAACGTATCGCCTCGATAGGAGAGATCTTCCGCACTCTCCGGCAGGGGATCCACGCCGAGATCATCACTGTGGCAAATGCTACTGCAACCGCCACAAGTACAGAAATCCAGGAAATTCGAAGGGGGATATCCATCTCCGTTCCTCCAAACATCCAGTTTGCCAGTCCTGCCCCGATGAAGTGAAGAGTAATCCCGATTCCGACGATTCCCGCGACGCATCCCACCGGGATTCCCACGCAGCTGACGATCAACGCCTCACACCGCAGGGACCGGCTCAGCTGTCGTTTTGTAGCCCCCACAGATGCCAGAAGTCCGAACTGCACGGTCCGCTCTCTCAAAGATATGGCAAAGGCATTGTAGATCAGCGATACAGCCCCAACCATGATAATGCCGATCACTATGGCGCACAGCCCTGTCAGAATTTCCTGAAGATTGTCGTTATCCGCCACCCCATACCAGCGAAGCAGAGATTCGTTAGTAGACGTCGCATCACATTCAATAGTATCCATATAATCATAAATATCAGCCGGATCCTGTGTCCGGAGATACACGTCGTGATATTCGGACAGGCTGCCTGAAGAGGACGGTCCGGCGATCAGTTGATAACTCACTGTCCCGTAATGCATATTGGGAGTTGTGTTGTAGATTCCCACTACGGTAAAAGACATATGCTCTGTATTTTCCAGATGTTCTGGCTCTACGCCCTGTTCCCTGGCATACGCTTCTCCCATGAATCCTTCATATGCAGTCAGCCGCTGGCCTTCCCACATTCGGTCTCCTACTTCCAACTCCAGTACATCTCCCACCTGTGTGGTCTGGCCTTCCCGCTCGTTAGCCTGCATATAAGGCGATATGATTACCTCATGCTCATTTTTCGGGAGGCGGCCCTCCTGCAGCTGGATCGGGAATACATCAAACAGCTCTTCTGAAAAGCTCTGGATATACAGATATGGTATCTCTTCACTTGTCAGAGCGTCAAATTCTGCATAGCCCAGGATATCCGACGCCGCTGCCATTTCCACCTGACTGTCGCTTCTGATCTCTTCCAGCTGCTCATCGCTGACATACTCCGCCACTCCATACCAGTTTCCATCGTGAGTCAGGCTGTAATCCCTCAGAAAACTCAGGAAGCTCTGGCCGAATGTAGTAACTGCTGTGATCATGGCAGTAGAAAGGATTACCCCGATGATGGTAACTGCCGTGCGCATCCGGCTCTGCTTCATGGTGCGCAATGTGATCTTTGAAAAAATACTCATCGCCGGATCACCTCGTCTTTCACGATCCGCCCGTCTTCCAGGGACAGGATCCGATCCGCCTGCAGGGCGATATTCTCGTCATGAGTGATGACCAGCATGGTCTGATTATATTTTTCATTGGAATAGCGGAGCAGCTGCATGATCTCCTGACTATTCTTCGAGTCCAGGTTTCCTGTAGGCTCGTCGGCCAGCACGATAGCCGGAGCGTTCATAAGTGCCCTGCCGATGGAAACTCTCTGCTGCTGTCCGCCGGAGAGCTGGTTGGGCAGATGCCTCTCTCTCCGCTTCAGCTTCAGCACAGAAAGCAGTTCCTCCAGTCTCTCCTCATTTACATCTCTTCCATCCATCAGAACCGGAAGAGTGATGTTCTCCCGGACATTGAGCACCGGGATCAGGTTGTAAAACTGATAGATCAGTCCTACCTGCCTGCGCCGGAACACTGCCAGCGCATCCTCATTCTGGGCATACACATCTGTTCCGTCTACATACACTTTCCCTGATGTAGGTCTGTCCACTCCTCCGATCAGGTGGAGCAGGGTAGACTTGCCGGATCCGGATGATCCGATGATCGCGGTAAATTCCCCTTTTTTTACCGAGAATGACACATGGTCCAACGCATGGACCTCATTTGCTCCCTTTCCATAAACCTTTGTAAGATCTTCAACTCTTAATATTTCCATAAATACCTCCTGCCGGGCGCTGCTGTCCGCCCTCTCCTGCTGTTACAGTCTCATCTTACCAAAGGCTCATGACACCCCGGTGACTCTAAAATGACAGTTCTGTCACTTTTCATATCGTCTGCTTATAGAACCGGATTCGGAACCTGCTGCCACCCTCCTTTCGGTTCTCAGCCCTGATCACTCCGTTCTGACGGCTCATAATGGACTGGGCGAGAGCCAGGCCGATGCCGAAACTGCTGCTCCCCGCGTTCTTCCCTTTATAAAACCGATCAAAGAGATGGGGCAGATCCTCCGGATCGATCCCGGGACCGCTGTCACAGACCGAGATCTCCGTATAAAGGGGATTATTCACGCAGGATATCTCCAGCGCTTTCCCGTCGGGCGTATATTCCAGACTGTTCTTCACCACATTGCGGACTGCCTCCAGAGTCCATGCCTCATCCGCGGTAAATGTCATCCCTTCCGCACCTTCAATCCGGCACCGCTGATCCCGCAGATCCATCTGGATCTCAAAAGGCTCCATCACTTTCTTCAGGAAGCCTTCCATAGAAATGTCTGCCGGCTCCAGACAGATCGCGCCGGCGTCCAGCTTAGATATTTTCAGAAGGGCCGTGATCAGCCACTCGATCCGCTCCAGCATCCGGTTCATTTCTCTCAGAATCCGTTTTCTCTGCTCCGGATCATCCCCTTCCTGCATCATCCTTGCTGTCATCAGGTTCAGGGTCGTCAGCGGTGTCCGGATCTGATGGGAGATATCTGCAAGAGAGTCCGCCAGCGCCTCCTTATCTTCTGTCAGTGTCTCCGACTGCTCCCGGAGGCGCACGGTCATCTTGTAGATCTCATCCCGGAGGATCGATATCTCTCCTTCCTCGTAACTGCCCAATACCAGTTCCCCGCTGCCATGCAGGATTCGGTCCATCTCGCCGCTGAGCCGCCGGAGAGACTTTTTATATTTTCTCATCTTATACACATAGATCCCGCCGAAGAGCAGTGCTGCTGCGGCAGCGGGCAATAGACAGATCAGTTCATTCACCAAGCCTGTACCCCATCCCTCTTACCGTTAGTATAATCTCCGGATTCTGAGGGTCTTTCTCCATTTTTTCCCTGAGACGCTTAATATAGACTGTCAGGGTATTATCATTGACAAAGTCTCCCGCCGCGTCCCAGATCTCATCCAGGAGCATAGACCGGGTCAGGATCATGCCCTTGTGGTTCACAAACACGAGAAAAAGACGGTACTCCAGAGCTGAAAGGAAGATCTCCTCCCCCTCTCTCGACACCGTTCCTTTTTCCGTATCGATCCGGATATCCCGGATGCTGACCACGGACTGTGTCCGCCCTGTCCGCCTGAGTACCGAACGCATACGGGATACCAATTCACGGGGCCGGAAGGGCTTGCTGATATAATCGTCCGCTCCCATATCCAGCCCGGTGACCACACTGAACTCATCGTCCAGGGCAGTCAGGAAAATAACCGGCATGTCATACTTTGCTTTCACCGCCGTACATACACTGTATCCGTTCCCCTGCTTCAGCGTCACATCCAACAGCATCAAGTCGAACCTGTCACGGTCGAGGAGCTCCATGGTCTCTTTCTGCGTGGGAACAGAAGTAACAGAATACCCTTCCGTCCGCAGGAACTCCGTAAGGTTTTCCACGATTTCCGGATCATCCTCCACAAGGAGGATCTTCTTTGTATCATTCATCAACTGTATTTCTCCTATAACCCTCTAAATAATAATAAATTCCTAACTTGTTTTTCCCCTTTAACCCTTCGTAACATTTTACCACATTCAAGCATTGTTTACTATTAAGTTGCGGCTGTTTCCAATCTTTACACTCATCTAATCAATATGACTGGTATCCACTATAGTAGGTAGACATACTGCCTCGGCAATATAACCTGCATGAACTTACAAAATTTGAATGCAAATGCTTATTCAGTGAAATACAGGCGTTAAAATCAATTTTAATGATTTTATTGCTTGTATTTCTTCAAAAACAGGGTATACTATTATTGGAGGTGATTCTATGCTTATTGAATTTTCTTTTAAAAATTACAGATCATTTCGTGATGAAACGGTTTTGTCCATGGAGGCTACCAGAATAGGAACTTTTAAAAGTTGCCTGATTGCATACAATAATATGAAACTGCTTCCCGGGGCTGCTATTTTAGGAAAGAATGGCGGCGGTAAAAGCAATGTAATCCGGGCATTCTGGCTGGCTGTACAATTTATTAAAAATGCACAGAGAACACAGCACGAAAAAGCGGAGGTCCCGGTAATCCCATTTGCTTTAAACGATTATTCTGCCACTGAGCCAACAGAGTTTTCATTTATATATACATTAGATAATATAAAGTATTGGTACTCCTTTGCAGCTACCCGTG
>DWXI01000172.1 GCA_019119265.1 Candidatus Mediterraneibacter intestinigallinarum
AAATGAATTGCAATCCTGCATGTCTCCTGATATAATATTAGTTAGTTATCACTAACCTATTTGCGCATAGGAGGGTACATCCATGTTTACTGTTCGTCTATATAAGGAAGAAGATGCTGCGGCCTGCGGGGATTGCTTCTACGAAGGATTCTTTTCATGCTCTGTGGATCAGAACGATAAAATACTTTTGCGTGACTACGCACAGATCCTGATTGAAAAATGCAATTTCACCTATGTTGCGGAAACGGAGGATCATCAGGTCGTAGGATTCATCTGTGGAAAATATGATAAGCGTTTCAGCAAGGCTCTGGCAGCTCAGTATGAGACGAAAAAGCACTATGGCCGTTGGTGTAAAATGTTCCTCAAGTTCTATCTGAAAAGATATAAAATGTCAGCACCATTCCAGAAGCAGTTTGATGCCTTTTTCCGTCAGCTACAGGAAAGGGATAAGGAAACCGTTGGGAAATGCGATCTGGAACTCGTTGCCCTTTCGTCCAGAAGGAATTACAGAAAGGGGTTGGGAACCGCATTGGTCACACAATTTTTGAATCGGGCAAAAGCTGATGGAGCAGATCGTGTGCGGCTTTTTACGAACACTCTTGCATCGTGGGAGTTTTATGAAAAACGTGGATTTAAGAAAGTGGCAGAGAAGCCCTTTCAGGATGGCTCCGGCAATCAGTCCCTCGTTTATGAGTACGTTTTGAAGGAGCATGAATATGAAAAACACCATCTGTGAAAAACTGATGTGGTCAGCGATGACACCTACTATTTTCAAATATATCGCAGCCAATTGCAAAAATACGGATACATTCAGGGTGAAGAAGAAATCGCGTAAAAACTTTAAAGATATGTTGGCGAGGACACCCGACATAGGCGGTTTTACGAAAAATCCTCTGCGAATCTGTCTTTCCGGCGGAATTGTCTGGATGGCAGTTTATAAGGCAATGGATGGGGCGATGAGCCATGAGCAGTTCGGGGAAATGGTGACAGCCACGATGCAGGCGTCGCTCATTAAAAAAGCTTTCAGGAGTAAAAATCCATTTGATATGGAATATCAAAAAAAGAAAGTCAAGAAGGACAGAATTGCAAATGCCATATCCGACAGCGAATTCAACTGGATGACGGAGACGATTCCCGGAAGGGATGCAGACGAATACACCATCAACTATCACAGGTGCGGCCTGTGTGCGCTTGGAAAACAGGAGCATTTGGAAGAACTGATCCCCTATATGTGTGCCATGGATTTTATTTCTGCCGATCTCATGGGCGGCGTGTTATACAGGACAGGTACACTTGCAGAGGGCGCAGAAAAGTGTGATTTCTATGTTTGCAAAAAGGACTCTAAATGGGATAAAGAAAGAAAATACGGACAGCAATCCAAGCTGCAAAAACAGGGAGAGTTGGGAAAGTGGAATATGTGACGGTTGCACAGGAGGGCTTCTATGGACTTTATCATGTCCCTGTTAAGGATCATGATCCCAAAAAGGTCGTCATCGTAGTAGGCGGCAGCGAAGGGAATGAAAATATCCCGATGAATGTGGGTGCTATGTTTGCCAGGTGCGGCATCGCCGCGTTAGGTATTTGTTACTGGAACGTAGACGGGCTGCCGAAAGAACTGGTTCGGGTGCCTGTCGATCCATTTGAAAAAGCGATCCTGTGGCTGAAAAACAAAGGATATGAAAAGATTATCATGTATGGCATTTCAAAAGGTGCAGAACTGGCTTTGCTTTGCGCTTCTCTTATGCCGGATATCTGCGGCGTTGTCGCACTCTCCCCGATCCACTGTATATGGGGAGGCATGCATGGAAATCAAAGCTTGGTATCGAAAACCTTTTCATCTGCCTCCGAATTTACATACAGGGGAAAAGATTTTCCGTGTATGGCAGCGCATCTGAAATATGGGCCGGCAATCCGGAACCTTATCCTCCATCAGCAGTTCGAGTTATCCTACATCTATGAAGAACCGCTGAAACATTTTGATGAGGATACAGCCATTCGTGTAGAGAACATCCGAGGAAACATTTTATTTATTTACGCAAAGGAAGATCTCATGTGGCCCAGCAAAGAGGCGGTGGCATATATGGTAAACCGCCTGGAAAAACACCGGTTTGCTTTCCGGGTGGATGTCCTGGAATATGAAAAAGCAAGCCATATTCTTGTTCCCTTAAATCCGCCTAAGCTGAAAATGTTTAAAATTGAGAGACAATATCCGGAAGATTGCAGGCATAGCCGTGAAGACGCTTTTCATAAAACGATAAAATGGATATCGGAGGTGTAGCGAATATGGCGGTCATGATAGAAAGTCTGATTGGTATCTTATTATTCACCGTTCTGATTGTGTCACTGACGCTGAAAAATCCCCTTACCTCAGTGGGAGATTATCCCCCGGCCATACGGGAGAAATGTATGGAATTAGGATTGATCGAAAAAAGAGAACAACGCTTTACCAGGGCAGATATCCTCCGAAAGGGGATCGCCCTGCTTGCTTTTGTGTTCATCTTCGCTGTTGTCCTGAAACAGTTTAATGGAGCGGATACATTCTGGAAAGGGTTTCGGGATTCCTACCTGATCTGGTTGATCATTGATTGGTATGCTTCTTGGCCTGCCCGCCTGTCTTGCAGTGGGAGCGATTACAGCAATCCTCTGATCAGCCATCAAATGATATAAAACAGAATATGATTCGCATCCGGCAGGAAATCTCTTTCGAGGTCTCCTGCCTTTTCTTACCCTAAAACGGAAGGAGGTTTCCCATGGCCCGTCTGGTCACCAAATTCAAGTACCTGAAGCCGGACCAGGAAAAGCCCATCGGTGGGTACGCCACCTACATTGCCACCCGTGCCATTGTAGACAATGCCCATGAGATCCTGAACCAGAAAACCTATGCCGACTACATCGGCACCCGGCCTGGTGCGGAACGGTTTGGCAGCCATGGGCTGTTCACGGATGATGGTGTCCAGGTCAAGCTGAAAGAGGTATCCCAGCTCGTAAAGATGACAGGAGCTTCCAGAGGATTCTTCTATAAGAATCCCATTGTGAGGGCCGAAATTGACCGGGCTATAGAACAGCAGGCCGGAACCATCAATCCCCGCAGAGGCATTTTAGACAAAGCAATGGAAGGAAGGATCGATCTCCTTCAGGAAGAAATTTTCCGACTCCGGCAGGAAAATCAGGCACTCCATGCTGAAAATCAGAGATTGCAGAAGATTATCAGCAAGAGAAGCCGGAGTGAATTTCGAAACCTGTAAAAAATAAAATATAGGAAAATACATAGAGACAGCGGATCAACCAACCGCTGTCTCTTATCATTCACAAAACGTATGGAAAAGCATTAAACATAGGTATTTGTATAAACGGGTGAA